>JAOTTZ010000126.1 GCA_029864165.1 Burkholderiaceae bacterium | reverse complement strand
ACCGAGCGAGCAACTGGCCGGCTACCACGCGCTCGACGAGCAACTGCGCCAATGGTTATGTCAAGCCACCGGCTATGCCGGCGTCAGCCTGCAACCCAACGCCGGTTCGCAAGGCGAGTACGCTGGCCTGTTGGTGATTCACGCCTACCACGCCGCGCGCGGCGAGGAGCATCGCAAGGTTTGCCTGATTCCGGAGTCAGCCCATGGCACCAACCCTGCCAGCGCGCATATGGCTGGCATGGACGTGGTGGTCACAAAATGCGACGCCGATGGCAACGTGGACCTTGCTGATATGCGGGCCAAGTGCGAACAGCATAGCAAGCACTTGGCCGCCGCAATGATCACTTACCCCTCGACGTATGGCGTGTTCGACACCCACGTCCAAGAGTTGTGCGCGCTGGTGCACCAGCACGGGGGGCGCGTGTACGTGGACGGCGCCAACATGAATGCGTTGGTTGGCCTCGCGTCGCCCGGACAGTTCGGCGGCGACGTGAGCCACTTGAACTTGCACAAGACTTTTTGCATTCCCCATGGCGGCGGCGGCCCGGGTGTCGGTCCGGTTTGTGTGGTGCAGGACCTCGTAGCCTACTTACCGGCGCACCGCCTCGGTGGCGGTGTCCGCTCTGGGCATGTGGGCGCCATCAGCGCGGCGCCGTTGGGCAACGCCGGGGTGCTTGCGGTGAGCTGGATGTACATGCGCATGATGGGCGCCGAGGGATTGCGATCCGCTACCGAGGTAGCGATTCTTAATGCCAACTATGTAGCGGCGCGACTGTGCGATCATTACGCGATTCACTTCAGCGGCAACATACCGGGCATCAAAGGCGGTGGCGTGGCGCACGAGTGCATTCTCGATTTACGCCCGTTGAAAGAAAGCTCTGGCATCAGCGCCGAAGATGTCGCCAAACGACTGATCGACTACGGCTTTCACGCGCCGACATTGAGTTTCCCAGTTGCCGGCACGCTGATGGTCGAGCCCACCGAGAGCGAATCATTGGCTGAATTGGACCGATTTATCGAAGCCATGCTCGCCATACGCAGCGAGATTGCAAAGATCGAGCACGGCCAATGGCCCAGGGACGACAACCCGCTTAGAGCCGCGCCGCACACGGCAGAAACGCTGCTCAAAGCAGACTGGCCGCGCCCCTACACGCGCGAACAGGCCGCGTACCCGTTGACCGCCTTGCGGCGGCAAAAGTACTGGGCACCCGTGGCCCGTGTGGACAATGCATACGGCGATCGCAATCTGTTTTGCTCGTGCGCGCCACTTGGTGAGCACTGATCTTCTGACCAGCCGATGGTGCCTCAAATTCTTATTGATGCCTCGATGTATCCGATCGCTCTGCCGTCCTTCTTATCTGCGCGCAGCAAAAACTGTGGTGTGCCTGAAACCGGCAGTCGGACTCTCACACCCGGTTGCCGGCGCTACCTCGCAGCCGCTCGATCAGCTTGGGCGCAATCTGCGTCAGCGGCAATACTTCGTGTGTGGCCCCGGCGGCGATAGCCTCGCGCGGCATGCCGAAAACCACGCAACTCGCTTCGTCCTGAGCCAGGTTGTAGCTACCGGCGTCTCGCATCTCCTTCATTGCGGTCGCGCCGTCAGCGCCCATCCCAGTGAGCATCACACCGATGGCGTTGGGGCCCACCACGCGCGCTGCGGATTTGAACAGCACCTCGACCGAAGGTTTGTGCCGATTCACGGGCGGTGTATCTTCCACGCGCGCGATGTAATTCGCACCCGAGCGCTCGACGCGCAGCTGGAATCCACCCGGAGCTATGTAGGCATGGCCTGGCAAAATTCGTTCGCGGTCCTCGGCTTCCTTCACGCTGATGCGGCAAAGGCCGTTCAAGCGCGTCGCGTAGCTCTTGGTAAACCCTGCAGGCATGTGCTGGGTGATCACCAGCGCCGGCGAATCGGCAGGCATACTCACCAACACTTCTTTGGTAGCCTCAGTACCACCGGTGGACGCACCGATGAAGATAATTTTCTCGGTCGACAAGCGTCCAACATTGCCGGACGCAGAACGTTTCCGTGCGGATGAGTCGCCTCCGGTTCCGGTACCGCTCGAACTACGACGCACCTTAGCACTTGCGGCAACGCGAATCTTGTCGGTAATTTCTTGCGACAGCTCGCGCATACCATCGGACAGGCCGACTTTTGGCTTGGCCACAAAGTCGACGGCACCGAGCTCCAGCGCACGCACTGCCACTTCCGCACCACGTTCCGTCATCGTCGAAACCATCACCACCGGCATGGGGCGCAAGCGCATCAGCTTGGCCAAAAACTCCAGCCCGTCCATGCGTGGCATTTCCACATCCAGCGTGATCACGTCGGGGTTTTGTTCGCGAATAACCTCGCGCGCCACCAACGGGTCGCTCGCAACACCGACGCACTCCATGTCACTTTGCCGGTTGATGATCTCGGTGAGCAGGCTACGCACCAGCGCCGAATCGTCCACCACCACCACGCGGGTTTTCGCCATGATGCAATCCGTTTCTTCGTTAATGCCAGCTGAAACTTAGAACAAATCGACAGAACCGCCGGAAGCGGGTGCAATGTCGCGTACCGAAGCGCGTTCCTGTGCTAGCAGCGCATCGGTATTGCCAGAGGCCAGCCGCTTGACCATGGCCTTGCCGCTGACCGGCAGAAAGCACACCTTGCGTGGGTAGATGTCGAGAACGTCTTTCGAAATCACGGGAATGCGCTCGGTCTTCAAGTAGTCCAGTGCAAACTCGGTATTGCGTTCACCCACGTTCATCGAGTCCATGCCATTGATCACGCGTCCACCGCCAAACACTTTGGCCTCAAGTGAATTCCGTGCAGCGCCGTATTTCATCATTGCGTTGATGAGCAACTCCATGGCATACCCGCCAAAGCGCCCGCTGGCTTCGCCACCGCTGCCTTCGGGCAACATGAAGTGATTCAATCCACCGATGCGCCGGGTGCGATCCCACAGGCACACGGCGATGCACGAACCCAAAGTGGTCAGCATCAACAGGTCTTCGTGGTGTACAAAGTACTCGCCCGGCAGCACTTTTACCGCTTCACACCCAAATTGCGTGTCGTAGAAAAAGAGCTTGGCCTCACCTGGCTGACGCCGCTGTTCTTTCAGGCGGGCAAGGCGAGCGGGGTCACGTGGCGGACGTAAGGCGACAGTCATGATCGTGCTCCGGGGTTCGCAGAACCTTGCTAACCGATGGATTCCTATGCTCGCTTGTAGACGGTCTGACCGCGTAGCTGAAACAGGTCGCGCGAGTCGCCGAAGTTCTCGGAATGTCCGGCAAACAGTAATCCGCCCGGCTTCAGCACGCGGTGCATGCCTTCGAGCACCCGGCGCTGGGTAGGTTTATCGAAGTAAATCATCACGTTACGGCAAAATACGATGTCAAATGGATCGCCCAGCGGCCAGCGTTCGTCCATCAGGTTGAACTGACGGAATTCGACCAATCGGGTCAGTTCTGGCCTGACGCTGATCAAACCTTCGTTGGCGCCTTTGCCGCGCAGGAAATGCTGGCGCAGTCGCTCGGGGCTCAGTCCACGTGCCGTAGCTTCGTAGATGCCGTGGCTGGCAGTGGCGAGCACCTTGGTGTCGATGTCGCTGCAGACAATCGTCACATTGGCACGGGCCCCGAGTAATTCCACGACCGTCATCGCCAACGAGTAAGGCTCTTCGCCAGTAGATGCGGCGTTGCACCAAATACGCAAATCCGCACCGCGGCGCAATTGCAGCTCGGTCGCCAGCACCTGGAAGTGGTGCTCCTCGCGAAAGAACGCCGTGAGATTGGTCGTCAGAGCGTTAACAAACTCCTGCTTCTCTTTTTCGCGGGCGTCGCCCCGCACTGTGGCGAACCACTGCAGGTACGCGGTGAAGGAGTCATGACCTGTTGCCCGCAAGCGTCGTGACAGCCGGCTGTAGACCATCGCCCTCTTACCTTCGCTCAGTTTGATTCCCGCGTGTTTGTAAATGAGGGAACGCACCTGTTCGAAATCGGCACCAGTCATCGTGATCCCGTCCGTGTCGGCTTACGCAGCCGATTGGCGCGTTGGCAGTTGCGTGGAAGAGGAGGGAGATGGCGTCACAGTGGACATGGGCATTTCTTCCAAGCGAGCGAGGTTGCTGCGTACGACTGAATGTACGCACCAGAGACAGCACCCTCCGCGCCGTTCGTGCAGAGCTTGACGAAGTATTGCGGCGCTTGGCACGCATACGAGCTACTTTGTACTTTGACAGCGTCAGGGCGAGCAACCTGAGACAGCCGATCTAGCTGCACCTTTGTTATCGGCCATTGCGTGATACGCTTTAGACATCATTGCAGGGCAAAGTTCTTAGACCCAGGCTGGCAAGGCAACTTCGAGCAAAATCGGGCTTCGCTCTCAGATGACCGGAGCGGTGGTCACAGCCGCGGCCAGTATCTGCCTGTGTTCCGCTCAGTGCGAGGAAACTTGATTTTGACCCCATCAGGTAGCTTTAAAGGCAGGGCGGCACTTTCTGACTTTCAATTCGTCGACGGTAATTCGGCGTTTTCAAAAGACGCGCTTGTGGTCGCTGCGGGTAGTGGGTGGACACAGATTTCCTTGCCGGTTGTCGCTGGTGGGTTGATGGGGCCCGACGTCACCGCGGCGCTGTCACCTACGTGCAATAAGCTACCATTGCTCCCGAACTCGACAGTGCGGCACTACTCTTGCTTGGCTTTGATACACCAGAAACAACTGCCTTGATCCGTTGTATGACGAATCACAGCTCACGCACGTAGCAGCATAAAACGCCTTCGGCGCCATGCTGAGTATTGCCGTTAACACCGCGGAACTCGATGAAAACGTGGTTACCCAAATGGTTCGGCTCAAGAGCACCGGTACCGCAGGCCCGCACCGTTTCTCCACCACTTCAGACAGAGCTGGTCAACACCACATTCGGTGTATGCCGACCGCTGCTCGACCGTGGCGGCCGGCTTGCCGGCTTCGAATTCAGCCTCCCCACCGGACTGGCCGAGCGCACAAAGGTTTCGGCAAAATAGCAAGCTGCCCCCGCTGCCCACGCGATAGCCTTGCTCACGGCCATGCTACCGACCTTGCAGGCGCAGCACTGCGCATTGACCGCGTTGCCGTTGGCCCTGTTGTCTCGGCCGAGCGCATTGCAACAGGTTCCCGCTGGCGCAATGCTGGCATTGACCGACGACCCATGGGATAAGCCGAACGCCGTCGCATCACTGGTTGCGCTGCGCCAGCGTGGTGCGCAGCTCGGCAGTACCGGCACGCCATGGAGCGGCGGCCAGTTCGTACTGTTAGACGCCAGCCATATGGACGGTGCGGCGCTTTTAGCCTCCATCACTGCCGCGCGGCAAGTAGCGCCCGACGTGAAGATAGTGGCCACAGGCATAGGCGGTATCGACGATCTCGAAGCCGCGTTGGCAAATGGCGTGGATCTTGCGGGCGGCACGATCAACCGTCGCAGCAAAACGCGCGACTCGGCGCCACTCCCGCTGCGGTTGAAGAAAATTTCCAGCCTGCTCAACCAAGTGTTGCGCGACGTCGAGCTGCCATTGCTGGCCAATGAAATCCGTGCCGATGTTCGACTGTCATACCAACTGCTGCGTCACGCCAACAGCGCCTGGCTGGGGTTGTCGCACGCCGCAACATCGGCAGAGGAAGCTGTGATGCTGATCGGCCGCGACGAACTGTTCCGCTGGCTGTCGCTGATGTTGCTGGCCGGCGCCGACCCACGGCCAACGTCTCAGGCGCTGCAGGAAATCGCAATGGCCCGCGGGCGGCTGCTCGAAATTCTGGCCGTGCGCCGCGGAGATTTACCGACGCAGCGTTTCACGGTAGGGCTGCTGTCGCTACTGGACGTGATGCTGCAAACGACCATGGCAGACGCTCTTGAACCACTGCACTTGCCGGCCGAGGCCGTGCAGGCCTTGGTAGATGGCACGGGTCCTTGGCACGACACCTTGGCGCTGGCCATAGCGCTGGAAACAAACGACCTTGAGACAGCCAGCCGGTTGGCTCTGCCTTACGGCGGTTTGGAGTGCGTGACCGACGCCGCCGATGCGGCCTGGCGCTGGGCGCGCGAGGCGAGAAACGTCGAGACCCAATAAGGTAAGGGCCTTAGCAGGGTATCGGGCTTCCAAAGTAGGACAGCTTGATTGCGTGCGCTGCGTAGGGTCACTGCGTAGGGTCAAGCCTTGCTTATGAACC
>JAOTTZ010000125.1 GCA_029864165.1 Burkholderiaceae bacterium | reverse complement strand
GGCGAATCGCTTGTTGCACGTGGGACTGCTCTCATCCATCGCCAGCACGCCCTTGTCGTCGGCGACCAGCGCCCTCGCAGTGTCTATAAGCGTTTGCATATTCATTCGTGTTTGCTCCATTTTCAGCGTTGAACATTCGCGAGCGCCGGCAGACGCATGCGTACGGGGTTGCCGTAGCGATCGACTGGTCAACCGACAGATCGTCGGCGGCCCCATCAGTCCTGTGAGCGCGTTCGGGTGTGACCACGTCGGCCTTCATGGTCTGCACTCTCCTTCGTTTCTGCTTCCATTGAGCAAATCAGCGCTGCCACACGATTCGCCCGTCTTCGAGTGGGATTGCAACACCGTGGCGGTGCGGGACGACGCGCGCCGTGTAATCCGACGCGGGCCGGTCAGCAGATACCGTCGCACTGTAAACGTAGCCGCCTGGTGCGCCAGACAGCGGGCGAACGCGCTGCATTTCTTGCCGTACCGGAGCGCCACCCAAAACACTGTTGGCGTAAAGCTCCACGCGCACCGCGTCGAGGTTGATGTCATTGAGATACAGCGCCGCTTCGAATACATGCCTCTCGCCGTCGGACTCGAGCTTCACGTCACCAAAGCGCAACGCGGCCCAATGATGGTCCAGTGCCTGCCGCCAAGCAGCGACACCCGCGCCGTTGTCGCTAGCCCGCTCACGGTAGGCCGACGCAGCCGGCAGGTAGTGCTGCTCGGTGTACTCGCGCAGCGCGCGGTTGGTGGAGAAGCGCGGCGTCAGCCGCGCCATGCTTTCCCGCATCCGCGCCACCCATGCACCGGGAATGCCCCGTTCGTCACGAGCATAGAACTCTGGGATCACCTCGCGTTCGAGCAGGCCATAGAGGGCTTGTGCTTCGATCGCATCCCAGGCGGGATTGTCATCGTGCTCCTGACCGTCGCCCAGCGCCCATCCCACTTCCGGCGTATAGGCCTCCGCCCACCAACCGTCCAACTCAGACAGGTTGATGCCGCCGTTGACCAGCACTTTCATGCCGCTCGTTCCACACGCCTCCCACGGGCGCCGCGGCGTGTTGAGCCAGACATCGACCCCCTGCACCAGTTGTTCGGTCAAATGCATGTCGTAGTCACTGAGAAAGACCACATGCGGACGCACCTCGGGCCGAGCGATGAAATGCATCCACGCCTGACTCAGCGCCTGCCCGGCCTGGTCCGCCGGATGAGCCTTGCCCGCCATGACGAGCTGTACTGGGCGCTCACGGTTGCTCAATAGACGCAGCAGTCGCTCAGGGTCGTGCAGCAGCAGGTTCGGTCTTTTGTAGGTCGCAAAACGACGTGCAAAGCCCAGCGTCAAGGTATGGCCGTCAAACAATTGCTTCGCAGCGTCCACGGCTTCAGGCGAGGCTCCCGATACCGCCAACTGGCGAGACCATCGTTCGCGCAGGTACTGCACAAGCATACCGCGGGCAGCGCCGCGAAACTGCCAAAGACGGGAATCTGAGACGCAACAGATGTCTCGCTCCAAGGTCTCTGCGGCCCCCAGCCAGCGTTCCTTGCCACAGGCCTGGGTCCACAGATCGTCGGCCGGGGCCGAGTCCCAGGTCGGCACGTGGACGCCGTTGGTGACGTGTTCCACCGGGACTTCTTCCTCCGGCCAGCGCGGAAACACAGGCCTGAAGATGCGTCGGCTCACCTCACCATGCAAGCGACTCACGCCGTTGACCGCCCCGCTGCCGCGAATCGCGAGATAAGCCATGTTGAAAGGCTCCGACGCGTCGTTCGCGTTCTGTCGGCCCAAGGCCAACAAGTCGTCGAGTGATATGCCGAGCGCCTGCACTGCGTAGCGACCGAGATATTGCTCGATGAGTGCTGGGGCGAAACGGTCAAAGCCGGCCGTCACCGCTGTGTGCGTGGTAAACAAGTTGCCCGCTCGAGTGACGGCCAGCGCGACACCGAAGGGTTGTCCAGTTTCCTGCATAAAGTTTCGCGCGCGTTCCAACACGGCAAGCGCGGCATGCCCTTCATTCAGATGACATACATCCGGCTGTATGCCCAGCGCCTTCAGCAGCCGCCATCCAGCTATCCCCAGCACCATTTCCTGTTTGAGGCGCAACTCGGGCCCGCCGCCGTACAGCTCGCTGGTGATGCCCCGATGGGCGGGGTAGTTCGCTGCGTCATTGCTATCGAGCAGATACAACCGCACGCGACCGACCTGAACCTGCCAGGCGCGCAGCCAGACCGAGTAGCCCGGCAATGTGATTTCCAGTCGCAGCCACTCGCCATCGGGTCTGCGCAACGGTGTGATCGGCAACTGTCCGGGGTCGTTGTACGGATAGAGGGCTTGTTGCGCACCGTCCTTGTCGATCGCCTGACGGAAATAGCCTTGCTGGTAGAGCAGCCCAATGCCGATGACCGGGACACCCAAATCGCTGGCGGCCTTGAGTTGATCGCCCGCCACGTTGCCCAGTCCCCCCGAGTAAATGGGCAAGGCTTCGCTCAACATGAATTCCATACTGAAATAGGCAACACAGCCCAACTGCGATTGCGGGTAGGTTTGCTGAAACCATGCGGGCGCTTGCGCCGCATTGCGCCGGGCTTGCACCAGATCGTCGACGTTCTTGCGGAAAGCGGGGTCAGACAGAACACGCAGGAGCTTCTCCCGCGAGACCGTCTGCAAGACGACCCAAGGGTTGTGCGTGAGATCCCACAGCACAGGGTCGAGCTGCCGCCACACTTGGTCGGTCGCATGATTCCACGACGAGCGCATGTCCAGGGCGAGCTCAGCCATCGAATCGAACCCATCGGTACTCGTCGAATCGAAGCGCTCTTGCATGGGGCTCAGCCGTGACGTTTCGCTCATGGTCTTCCAATGTTGTCGGACAGTTGGCAGCCTAGCGGTTCAAACTAAGGCGTCCCAATTGCGGGGGCGTTCGTGGGCGTTCGTTATACCTGGCTGGATTCAGGCCCGGTGCCAAATGATGAAGTGCGAGCCTTTGTACGTATGGACGCGGTGGTCATAACGTCCAGCGTCTGGCAATCACATTGAACAAGGGTCCAAACATCAGAGCCACGTACCAGCCATAGGCAAAGCTCTCGACGAGGCCGAGCAGAAAGCTCTGCCAGGTGAGCCACGTGAAGCCGGGAAGGAGGCGCAGCCAGGTCTCGTACATGGCCTGACCGGGAAAGAGCAAGTCGAAGCCCACGCAGAGTGTGTAAGTGATCGCGAGGAAGATCCCGAGGCTCATGCCGAAGGCAATCACGGGGATGCGGGGTGACTGCACGGGCGCGAGTGGTGTACCGTAGCTTCGTTGCTCTGCCGTACGCGAGGTCTTAGCCTTGGCCATGATTCATCTCCTTGGGCTGTTGGTCGGGCTTGGGCCCGAGATAGAGGTGCGGCCCCACTTCGAAGCGCTCGCGGCATTCGCGCGAACAGAAGTAGTAGACGGTTGCATCGTAGACGGCAGACTTGGCGTCGGCCGTCTTGACCGTCTTGCCGCAGACCGGATCGGTGGCACTCTCGGGCGGCACCCAGCCAAGCGCCTTGGGATCACCCTGCGCGTGCTTGTCGTGCGCGTCGTGTTGACCATGCTGATGTCCCATGATGTGCGCGCCGCAGCCAAACCGCATCAGCACAAAAAACAGTCCGGCCCAGAGGACGAAATAGAGCAAGCTTTCCATGATTACCTCACTTGTCTGTCGATGACTTTGATGCCCCAGAATCGGCACGTGAGTGCTGTGCCACCTTCAGCGTCAATGTGCCGCACCTGAGCAGGTACGCTCCGGCTGCAAAGCTCGCTGTGGCCGAGAAGCACATTCAGTTCACCCCGCGTGGCTGGTGGCCTTGGCCGACGTAGAGGTCGTGCCTCGTCATCGGCACAGACCACACACCGCGGTTGCGCTTGGAAGCGAGGATCTGGTACACACCCGTGCCGCCGGCCTCGAATTCGAGCGCGCAAGCAGCCATGTACAGCCGCCACACGCGATAGGTCGGTTCGTCGACCTCGCGCAGCGCCTCCTCGCGCCGGGCTTCCAGCCGTTGCACCCAATGGCGAAGCGTCAGCGCGTAGTGCGGACGCAGGCCTTCGACATCGTGAATTTCGAAACCGCAGCGCTCCATGCCAAGCTGGATGTTGCTGACGCAATCGAGCTCGCCATCCGGGAAGACGTAACGGTTGATGAACGTGGTGCTCAAGGTCTTGCTCCAGCCTTGTATGTTTCGGATCTGGGTATTTGGGTTGCTTGTTTCGTTCATTGCGGTGGGATGCTGTGCATATGCGGACTCCCCGGGGTGGCGAGCCCATAGCTCACGCAGACCAGAAATGAGATCAGGTTCGTTACAGCAAGAGCCCATGAAACAACCTTCATATTCAGCATCATGGTTTCCTAGTGACAATGTGAGTTGGTGGTGTCGCGCGGTGTTGCTTCACGGTACCGCTTTGAGCGGTCCGGCGGCGGGATTTTTTGGCTCGCCATGACTGCGCCCGCGCGAGCCATGACTGCCATGGCTTGCGTGTCCGCCGTGCCCGAACAGGTGCGCGGCCACGAATGCCACACCAAAAAGTACCCAAATCCAGTTCTCTGCTAGCCAGGTCATGTCCAACTCCTTGTTATGAAATCGCATTGAGGGGCACGAATATCACTCGGGTGTAGCGCTTTCGTTTCGGCAGGGTGGGCGTTGCTGCATTGCATGTCGATAGCACTTCCGTCGGTAGATCAGCGAGGCGGTAGTCCCCGCTCATTGGCGTTGGTGCTGGAACTCTCGACGAATTGCCCCCACTGGCCGAATCGCGGAATGAACATGGGCACGCGCCGCCGATACGCGCGGTACTCGTCGCCAAACTCTTCGAGTACCCGCTTTTCCTCACCTCTTGCCAGCAACCAATAGGCCAGCACGATGACGGGAAACAAGGCCACCGAGAAAATTGTCGGCCAATGCACGACGCCCTCGCCGAACAGGCTGACGAACAGACCCGTGTACTGAGGGTGCCTGACCAGCGCATACAAACCGCCGGTGGCGAGACGTTTCTCCTTCTGCGCGCGGTAGAGCTCGCGCCAGCCCTGGGCGAACAAGCCGATGCCGACGAACAGCAAGAGATAGCCAAGCACCATCGAGATCATCATGCCCAGCTCACCCACGCCAAGCAGCGTCGACCAGAGGCTGGCGTTCAGATTTGCGCTGTCGAGCCCGAAGAACCGGACCATCAAGTAGATGGTGAGCGGGAAGCCATACATCTCGGCGTACAGCGCGATGATGAAGCCCTGCACGAGTCCGGCGCTGGCCCATTCACGCCAGGTCTTCGGCGCCAGGTAGCGGTAAAGAAACCAGGACGCAATCACGATCATGATGGCGGCAAAGCCCCAAACGCCCGAATGTGAAATGGCTTCATTCATGATGAAAATCCTGTGATTGACTCGCTGTGCTGAACTCAGGTCTTTGGATCGGTCCCGATGAGCAGACTGCTGTCAAAGGCGAAGTGGTAGGGCGGCACGACGAGATTGGTCGGTGCCGGCACGTTCTTGAAGACGCGCCCGGCCATGTCGAACTTGGAACCATGGCAGGGGCAGTAGAAGCCGCCGGGCCAGGAGACCCCGATGTCCGGAGCCCCTGGCGTCGGCCGAAACGTCGGTATGCAGCCCAGATGGGTGCAGATGCCTACCATCACCGCAATCTCCGGCTTGATCGAGCGGTCCGCATTGGCCGCGTACGATGGCTGATCTGAGCGGCGCGAGCCCGGATCGGCCAGCAGATCGTCGTGTCGGCTCAGCGACTCGAGCATCTCGCGCGACCGACGCAGCACGAATACCGGCTGGCCGCGCCAATCCACAGTCTTGAGCTCACCGGGCTTGATGCCCGACAGATCGACTTTGACCGGTGCGCCCAGCGCACGGGCTCGCTCGCTGGGCGCCATCGACGAAACGAACGGCACCGCGGTCGCAACCAATCCAGCACCACCGGCGACGGTCGTTGCCGTCAGCCACAGGCGTCTATCGGAATCCATGGGTTTTGCGGAGGACATCTTGTTCCTTCGCTGGAGGGCGAATCGTGTTCGGCCTGCTCAAGCGGGACCCAGCTTTGCCCGCCGCAGCCGAAGCGCGTTGCCGATCACCGAGGCTGAACTCAGACTCATCGCCAGCGCGGCGATCAGCGGTGAGAGCAGCCAGCCGGTAAGCGGGAATAGCACGCCGGCCGCCAACGGCACGCCAAGCGAGTTGTAGACGAAGGCAAAGCCCAGGTTC
>JAOTTZ010000124.1 GCA_029864165.1 Burkholderiaceae bacterium | reverse complement strand
TCTGCATGCGATCTGGACGCTGCCGCCCGGCGACGCCGATTTCGCGACGCGCTGGCGCTTGATCAAATCGGGCTTCTCGCGCAGCCTCGCGCCCCATGAGCCGCGCTCAGCCAGCCGAGTGGCTAAAGGCGAGCGCAGCATTTGGCAGCGGCGCTATTGGGAGCACACGCTGCGCGACGAACTCGACTTCGAGCGCCATTGCGATTACATCCACTTCAACCCGGTCAAACACGGACATGCCGGGGCCGTGAGGGATTGGCCGTATTCGTCATTCCCGCGCTTCGTCAAGCTGGGCGTTTATCCAATCGACTGGGGGACTGGAGAGCCCATTGCCGGGATAGACCGCGGAGAACGTCGGCCCGATTCGGCTTGATGGGTTTCGTTTTCATCCCGCCATTGATGGGTTTCGTTCCTCAACCCACCAACGATGGGTTTCGTTCCTCAACCCATCCTACGGTCGCGCGCGCCGCATCCGACAGCGCCGTGGGGTGGGTGGAGCGTAGGATGGGTGGAGCGCAGCGATACCCATCAACAACCAGCCCAACGCAACGGCAAACGGGGATGAGCGCCGGTGAATTGCAGGTGGGGGGTTGGGTTTACGTTGCCTCAACGCAGCATCGATGGGTATCGTGCCCCACCCACCATCGATGGGTTTCGTTCCTCAACCCATCCTACGAGTCACGGTACCCAGCGTGTGTGCGGTACAGCGTGAAACCGGCGATGACCTTTTCCATGTGCACCGTCAAATCCAGCGCCGCCTTGTAAATCGGCAGGTGTTCCTAACGCGCCATACGCGACCCAACAAAAAACGCGGCGGTCGGGGGCTACGCCCCCAGCCTTGCAGGCCGCGCCGGGGCACGCAGGCCCCGGCCCTTCGCTAGGCGCCAGCCAGTCCGCAGGGACTGGCTCGCGTCCGAGCGAAGCCCCCAAAGGGTCAAATCGTCCCAAGCGCCAAAGCGTCAAACTGGCCGCCTGCGCACCACCAGCGCCAATGCCCCCAACCCCGCCAGCAGCATCGCATACGTCTGCACCTCCGGCACAACTGCGGCCACATCGCCGGGGCGCACAGCTACGGCAAAAAACTCACCGTCCAGGAAGCTGAGGCCGAACTGGCGGCCGTCGACGGCATTGAAGAGCCACGCGAGACTCGGATCCGGCGCGTACACCGTACCGGTCCAGTACTCGAAGGACTGCACATTGGTAAACAACGCAAGGTTATCCATCTCTTCCTGGGTATCACCCGTTTGGTCGAGAACAGACTCGAACACATTCCCGCCTAGGTGCTCGTAGAATATGTGCCCTAGCTCGCTGACAGTGCACTGTTCGTCGACACACGGCGCCGTCGGCAACCGCCAGTCGCTAAAACCACCGTAGACCAAGTTGTTCGCCCAGTCGTTGGCCGTGGGCCAAAACATCCGCCCATCGGCGTCGAAACCACTGGTTTGGGCATAGTTCCAGTCCTGCAACCACGTGATGTCCCGGTCAGGGTCGTAAATCATGCCGCCCCCGCGGTCTATCAGCGACACCGCCTGCGCCGAGCCCACCATCACCACAGCAGCAACCGCCGCTACCCACTTCGCCTTGCTTGTCTTGCTTGTCATCACTCTTCCTCCTTTTTGCGCCTTTGCGACGCTTGGTTCTGGGTTGGCCGGCGCTCGCCGACAGTGGGGCACCCCTTGCTCATCACTGGGAGCCATCGCTTTTATAAGCAATCGCCACGCCACTTACAAATTACTTTAGGAAAATTCCCACAAAACCACTACTTATCTAGCAGCACACCACGAAATGTTTCAAGTCTCGCCAGCGCACCAAGGCAATGTGTCAAAAAACTCGACACGTGCAAGCGTTGCTTGCTTGCGTCCGATAGGCAGCGCTGGTTACCCATGGTTCAACCGCGACCGTAGCCACCGCGCTCGTGCGCGTGGGGCACGCCCAGTGACTTTCGCCGCACCGTTTGTAGATCATGCAAGAACGTCGCGGGCAGACTCGACGGTGCGGCAAACGTCAACGGCAGTGTGCGCAGCGCTGACAAAACCGGCTTCGTACAGTGCCGGTGCAAAGTACACCCCGCGCTCCAACATGGCGTGGAAGAAGCGGTTGAATCGTTCTTTGTCGGTGTTCATCACCGCACGGTAGTTCTGCGGCAGTGGGTCATCGAACGACCGCGTAAAGAAAAAACCGAACATGCCGCCTTCGCTGTCGCCGCACATCGGCACGCCGACTCCACGCGCGGCGTCGAGCAAGCCAACAACCAGCTCGCGCGTGCGAGTCGCCAGTGCATCGAAGAAACCGGGTTGCTGGATTTCGCGCAGTGTGGCCAGGCCGCAGGCCGTGGCGACTGGGTTGCCCGACAGCGTGCCGGCTTGGTACACGGGGCCCAGCGGCGCAAGCTGCTCCATCACAGCACGTGAACCGCCAAAAGCCGCCAGTGGCATGCCGCCGCCAATGACCTTGCCGAACACACTCATGTCAGGCGCGAAGTCAGGGATGGCTTGGGCGTACAGGCTTTGTGCTCCACCTAAGGCAACGCGAAAACCGGTCATCACTTCGTCGAACACGAGCAAGGCGCCGTTGGCCGTGCACAGTTCGCGCAGACGCTGCATGAAGGGGACGCTGGCACGCACGAAGTTCATGTTGCCGGCGATGGGCTCGATGATCACGCACGCAAGTTCGCGCCCGTGCAGTGCGAAGGCCTCCTCCAGTTGCGCCAAGTTGTTGTACTCGAGAACGACGGTATGCTGTGCTGCCTCGGGCGGCACACCGGCGCTGGTGGGATGACCGAATGTCGCCAGGCCCGAACCGGCCTTGACCAACAAAGCGTCGGCGTGGCCGTGGTAGCAGCCTTCGAACTTGACGAACTTTGAGCGGCCGGTGACGCCTCGTGCCAAGCGCAGCGCGCTCATCGCCGCCTCGGTGCCCGAGCTGACCAGGCGGACTTGCTGCATGCTTGGCACCAGCTTGACGATCTCTTCAGCGAGTTCGATCTCGCGTTCGGTCGGCGCGCCAAACGACAAGCCCTCGTGCGCCGCCTTCGTCACGGCATCGATTACTGCCGGATGACCATGGCCGAGAATCATCGGTCCCCACGAACCGATGTAGTCGATGTAGCGGTTGCCGTCAGCATCCCACAACGTTGCGCCCTGCGCGCGCGTGATAAAGCGCGGCGTGCCGCCCACAGCACGAAAAGCGCGCACGGGCGAGTTGACGCCCCCGGGAATGACGCGCGCAGCGCGCTCGAAGAGCTGCGCGCTTTTAATGGGCCGAGGCTGGAACAGTCCCTCGCTGCCTTGCTTCTCAGTGGACATAACGCGGGTTTAACGGGGCCATCTCTTCACCGCCTTCGCCCTGCTCTGCCTCCTCCCCGCCTGATTGCAACGCCCAGAAAAGGCGGTCGGGAATCACGTTGCCCATGCCGGGCCGAAAACCCGAGTCTAGCGCTTGGTCTAAGAAAGCCAGCGCCTCGCCGACTGCGACGGCGACATCGGTTCCCGAAGCGAGTTGCGCCGAAAGCGCCGCCGATAGGGTGTCACCGGCACCGACAAAGCTGGTCTCGAAACGTTCGAACTTCTCGCCTGCGATGGCGCCTTGGGCGGACGCCAACACGTTGTCGATGAATTGCTCACTGCCGCCTGAACTTGCCGCGAGAACGCTCGTCACGAGCACGAAACTAGTGCCTCGCTCCCCTGCGGCGACAGCGAGTTCGCGTGGCGAAGCAGGTCTTTCCCCGCTCCAGTCGGGCAACAAAAGATCGGTCAACGTCTGCTGGCTACCCACCAAAACCTCGGTCTGAGGCAACACCAGCTCTCGAAACGCGTCGATGTAGGCCAGTTGCTCATCTTCCTCCAACCATGTCAGGTTGGGCAAATAGGCGACTAAAGGCACTTCGGGGTAATCGGACAGCACTTCCGCCACCGCGCCTATCCCTTCGGCCGAACCGAGGAAGCCAACTTTCCATGCGGATACTTTTACGTCCTCCAGCACGCTGCGGGCCTGCTCAACCACCAAGTCGGCGTCGAGCTCGCTGTGCTCGAAAATCTCGGCAGTGTCGCGCAACATCAATGCCGTAACGACCGGAAGCGCGTGCGCGCCCATGGCAGCGATGGTAACCACATCGCCGGCAATGCCGCCAGCCCCCGTTGGATCACTGGCGTTGAAACTCATCACACACACCGGAGCAGGCTGCTCGAGCGGCATCTCGGCATCATCGGCGGTAGAAGTGGGTACTGGTGCAGGCATGGCATGGGCCTCAAGTAAGCGGCCAGCCGAAGCCTGCGGCGCGATAGCCGCGCGGCGGGCCCAGGGGCACTGGCCGTTGAGAAGGCCTATTTTGCAGCCATCCAGGCATCCCTGAGGACAAAAGCGATAGGTCATCAGCGCGCTACCAGCAAACCCAGAGTGGTGCCCGCTCATGCTGGCGCCTCCCTCCAGGCGCGCGCGGTTGTCTACCGTCGCCCGAAAGCGCTCTTCAAGCACCTCGGTGCGTGTCGCCGCGCGAGACCCTGTTCAGCAAGCCAAGTATGTGGCGTATGTGCCTACAGGTGACCGTCATTATCGATAGCGTGCCAGCAGGCGTGGCTACAATCTTTGCTCATCGTGTTGGAGTCGTCAAACCGTCGTGAGTAAGCCGCAAACCTGGATGTGCCTGATTTGCGGATGGGTCTACGACGAAGCCGCTGGCGACCCCGAACATGGTATCGCCCCCGGAACTGCTTGGGCCGATGTGCCGATGAATTGGACTTGTCCCGAATGCGGCGCGCGCAGAGAAGACTTTGAGATGGTTCAGGTATAGCCAGACGCCCCGGTACCAGCCCGACAAAGCGCCCCTCCCCCGCCCACCACACCATTGCCAAGGAGACCGACGATGAGCAACTACAACGTGGTTGAGCCGGCCGGACAGGTCCGTGTGCTCGTTATCGACGACAGCAATACCATCCGGCGCAGTGCGGAGATTTTCTTGCGTCAAGGTGGCCACGAGGTACTGCTTGCAGAAGATGGCTTCGACGCCCTTTCCAAGGTCAACGATCACAACCCGGATTTGATCTTTTGCGACATTTTGATGCCCCGACTTGACGGTTACCAGACCTGCGCAATTATCAAGCGCAACCCAAAGTTTTCGGGTGTACCAGTCGTCATGCTTTCATCCAAAGATGGGCTTTTCGACAAAGCGCGCGGTCGCATGGTCGGCTCCCAAGACTACCTGACCAAGCCGTTCACGAAAGACCAGTTGTTGCAGGCTGTCGAGCAGCATCGCCGGGGGGGTATCGGCGAGCCCGCCGAGTAGTGCAAACCGGTTCAGCAAATATTGAGAGACACGAATGCCGATACAAAAGATACTGGTGGTGGACGATTCGAAAACCGAACTCTACGTTTTGTCGCAGGCGCTGACCAAGCACGGCTACGAGGTGCGAACAGCCGAGAACGGCGAAGAGGCGATGCGCAGGCTCGGCGAGAGCAAGCCCGATCTCATCTTGATGGATGTGGTGATGCCGGGACAAAACGGGTTTCAGCTCACTCGTTCCATAACGCGCGACGCGCGTTTTGCCGATATTGCCGTGATCATGTGCACCAGCAAGAACCAGGAGACCGACAAGGTGTGGGCAATGCGTCAGGGTGCACGCGACTACGTTGTCAAACCCGTTGACGCCGACGAACTGATTGCCAAGATTCAAGCGCTCGGTTGAGTAGCAACCGGCGCGCGTCGTTTTCCTTACTCTTGACTTTCACATTGCACATGCAGCGTCTCCATGGCTGACAAGAAAGCTCTGCACGAGCTACAAAGCCGCTTGGCTGACCGTATGCAAGCGGCTCTTACGCAGGCGCCTGGTCTGTCCTGGCTGGCGGTCGAGTGTGGCGGGCACGGCTTTTTGTTTCCACTGCCCGATGCAGGAGAGATATTCCCGATGACCACGATCGCGACGGTAGCGCACGCGCAGCCCTGGTTCCTTGGTGTAGCCAATCTGCGCGGTGGAATGCACGGTGTCGTTGATCTTGCCGGATTTCTCGGCATCAAGGTGCCAGAGACAACTCGTGAGCGGGCGCGACTGGTAGCGTTCAATCCAAAGCTGGAGACCAACAGCGCGTTGCTGGTAGGGCGTCTGGCCGGCCTGCGCAGCGCAGCGCAACTCATACCCCAGATCGGCGCTGCGCAGCACCGCCCGGCGTTCGTCGGCGAGCGCTTTCGCGATGAAGCAGGTCGAGCGTGGCAAGAGCTCAAT
>JAOTTZ010000123.1 GCA_029864165.1 Burkholderiaceae bacterium | reverse complement strand
GCTTCGTCCAGCCCGAGTTGCCGCGCCAGCGCAATCATCAGCGCGCACACTGCCACCGAGTGCATATAGGTGTAGTCATCGTGTGTTTTCAGCCGCGCCAAGCTGATCAGTGCTGCCGAGTTGCGTGACACCGACATCGCAATATCCTCCACCAGCGGCAAACAATTCTCTGAATTCACCGCCAAACCCATCCGAGCTTGGCTGAACATGTCGACCACGGCCTGCCTCGAGCGCTGACACACGGCAGCCGCCTGCTTGAGCTCGTCAGACATGGCGACTGACTCGGCCAGCGTCTTCGCGACCACGGGTGGCGCGGGCGGCGGTGCCTGGGCGGCGGCATTCGCCACAGGCTCAGTCGCCGGCTCGGCAACGTCAAGGCCACGGTCGGTGTCTATCCAACAATGCGTCATGCCGCAACTCTGAACAGTGTTCAGCTCTTTTGTGTCGGTCAGGGTGAACTTGGTGCGCCAAAAGGGGTGGTTCAACCAGGACCCGCAGAACTCATGCACGTGCATGCCCAAACGCAGTTGTTCAACAGGAATTTTTTTTCTCATGTAGAGACAAGGATACCTCGTCAACGCAAAGAACTGATGACTATATCGACCCCCAGCCCAGCGTCTTGAAGCATCCGGCTGAGTTGCCCCCAAACGAACTCGCTGCTTTGGCGTCTTTGTTCGCTTTCCAGCCCCGTGCCGGTCGCCGTTGTCGATCCGGCCAACTTTGCCAGGCCTACGACTGCACATGTGCGCGCCAAGCTTACGCAGCCGCGCCTGACTACATTTGCATAAAATCGATTCGCATGCGTTGTGGTCCGCGCGCCAAGCGCTACCCGGCAATCAACAAGTTAGACTGGCCGGCATGGACCCGCCTGCGCAAAAATTTGGGCATGAAGTTGACTTCCGGCGCAAGACAACGTTGGGCGTTGCGTTGGTCGGGTTGCTTTTCCTGACGCCGTTTGCGATCAACAACTTTTTCCAGGGGCGTCATTTCTTGGGCGCCGGGTCGCTGGCTATCGTGGCGATTCTGGCCGTCAATGCCTGGGGTATCAGTCGCGGCCGTTATTACCCCTCTCTGACGTCGCTGGTGCTCGTACCGGCCATCCTCTTCTTTCTTGTCCTTTCTGTGCGCACACAAGGCATTGTCGGTGCCTTGTGGTGTTACCCCGCGGTGCTTGCCTTCTACTTCATGCTTCCTGAGCGTAAGGCGTGGATCGCCAATGTTTTTCTCCTTGGCCTGGCACTTCCCCAAGTGTGGGGCGTCGTCGAGCTTTCGTTGGCGGCAAGGGTGGCGGTAACGCTGTTGGCGGTGAGCGTTTTCTCGGCCATCTTTATACGCGTGATCACCGACCAGCAGGAAAAACTCCAGGCACAAGCGGTGATGGATCCGCTGACCGGACTTTTGAACCGAACGCTGCTGCGCGAGTCGCTCGAACAGGCGGTCATGCAAAGCATCCGCAGCGGCGTGCCGATGACACTGGTCAACCTGGACATCGATCACTTCAAGGCGATCAACGATAGCCTGGGCCATGACGCCGGCGACACGGTGCTGCAGGGCATGGGCGAGGTTTTTCTCAAGCGCGTCCGCCGCGTCGATAAACTTTTCCGCCAAGGGGGCGAGGAATTCCTAGCGCTCTTGTACGGCACCGACTGGGAGAACGGGCAGCGCGTCGCCGAGGATCTGCGCTACGCAATCGCGTCGTACGCTTTTCTTCCTGACTGCCCGGTCACAGTGAGCGTTGGCGTTGCCACCCTGCTGCCCGGGGAGGATTGGAGGAAGTGGATGAAACGTAGCGACGACAACCTCTATCGCGCCAAATCTGGTGGCCGCAACCAAGTGGTGGCCTGAGTTTGGCAGTTGCTTTTTCGCTTAGGTTGGAACCTGTTGAGCCGGCAAGCTCGTCCTAGAATTACGGATTCGTCCAAGCCACCCCGCCCACCATGCCCCAGCAAGTCCGCAAAGTCGTTTTGGCCTATTCCGGTGGGCTGGACACGTCGGTCATCCTGAAGTGGCTGCAAGACGTCTATCAGTGCGAGGTCGTGACTTTCACCGCCGACATCGGCCAAGGTGAGGAAGTTGAGCCCGCGCGCGCCAAGGCGCTGAAGATGGGTATCCAACCCAAGAACATTTTCATCGAAAACCTGCGCGAAGAGTTTGTGCGCGACTTCGTGTTCCCGATGTTTCGTGCCAACGCGCTGTACGAGGGTGAGTATTTGCTGGGCACGTCCATCGCACGACCATTGATCGCCAAACGCTTGGTCGAAATCGCGCGCCAAACAAAGGCCGACGCCATCAGCCACGGAGCCACCGGCAAGGGCAACGACCAAGTGCGCTTCGAACTGGGCGCGTATGCACTGATGCCCAGCGTGAAGGTGATCGCACCCTGGCGTGAGTGGGATTTGCTGAGCCGCGACAAACTACTGGCCTACGCCGACAAGCACGGCATACCGGTCGAGTACAAGAAGCGCGCGTTGGGCAAGCGCAGCGGGGCGCCGTATTCGATGGACGCCAACCTGCTGCATATCAGCTACGAAGGCGGTGTGCTCGAAGATCCGAACTTCGAACCTGAAGCAGGCATGTGGCGGATGACGCAAAGTCCGGAGCAGGCGCCGGCTAGGTCGCAAGTGGTGGAGCTAACCTACGTCAAGGGCGACATTGTCGCCGTCGATGGCCGCAAGATGAGCCCGGCCACGGTGTTGACGGCGCTGAACAAGATCGGCGGCAAACATGGTATCGGCCGGCTCGACAAGGTGGAGAACCGCTACGTTGGCATGAAGAGCCGCGGGTGTTACGAAACGCCAGGTGGGAGCATCATGCTGGCCGGCCACCGTGCCATCGAAAGCATCACGCTAGACCGCGAGGTGTTCGCGTTGAAAGAAGATTTGATGCCGCGTTATGCCCGTATGGTCTATAACGGCTACTGGTTTTCTCCCGAGCGTTTGCTGCTGCAGGGATTGATCGATTCGAGCCAAGCCAGCGTGAACGGAACGGTAAGACTCAAGCTTTACAAGGGGACTGCCGTTTGCGTGGGCCGTGAATCGCGGACAGATTCGTTGTTTGATTCGCGCGTTGCGACTTTCGATGACGACGGTGGCGCATACAACCAAGCCGACGCCGCCGGTTTCATCAAACTCAATGCGTTGCGCATGCGCATTGCGGGTAATCTTGCGACAGCACGCAACAAGGCTGCTCGCAAGACAAAGGCGAGGTAGGCACCTTCGTGCCTGTGGAGAGTCGACGACTTTCTTTTTTTGCGCGGAGGCATACAGTGCAGACAACGCCCAACAAGGTCATTTCCGGCCTGGCTGAATTTCACACCGCCGTACGCGAGGCGATGGCTGAAGCGGTGACAGCCCGCTGGCCTGAGCTATGGTTATGCGATATCAATTTCGCCGATTGGCCACTGGGTGATATCAGCGTTGTCGAGAGCTTGACCCAATGGGCGCAAGGCCAACGCCAATGCCGGCTGACGCTGCTCGCGCTTCAATACGATGAAATGCCGCGGCGACATCCGCGGTGGGTACAGTGGCGGCGCCAATGGTCGCATAGCGTCACCTGCCGCCAACTGCAAGACGTGCAGGCTGACGACGTTCCGGTGACGATGCTCGCTCCTGGTGCGATGACGATACGCTTGCTGGACCCTTTGCACCACCGCGGTGTCGTCTCTCACACCCCGTCCGACTGGCTCCAAGCGCGTGAGCTCATTGATGCTATTTCGCAACGTTCGATTGAAGCCTTTCCGATAACCACGCTCGGCCTATAGGGGATTTGCGCGGTCTCGGTACAATCCTGTGCTGTATACGGTCAAAGCTAGTGCTTTGCTGTATCGCTGGGGTTTGCAAATCCCGGGGAAGTCCCACCATAACCTGAAACTATTTGGCTCATTCAATGAGGAGAACTATGAACAAGTCGCTACTGTTGGCAGCCCTGGTCACAGCCGTCGCTCTCGCCGCTTGCGGCAACAAGGAGGAAGAAGCGGCCGCGCCTGAGGTTCCTGCCGTTACCGACGTGGCCCCAGCGCCAGCCGATCCTATGCCTGCACCTCCTGCAGACATGGCGACACCCGATGCCGGGGGGGCAATACCCGATGCCGGCGAGGCAATACCCGATGCCGGCGAGGCAACGCCTGACAATGCCGCCGATATGGCAGCTTCAGCGGCCGCGGAAGCTGCTGCAGACGCTGCAGACGATGCTGGCGGCAAGTCCATTAAAATACCCGCTGGCGCACGCTGACCGCACGGTGCAATAAATCCGTAGCAACTTCGATGCTGCGGGTTTTCTGCAGCTCAGACAAAACCGCCTTCGGGCGGTTTTGTCGTTGCCACGCTGCCAATGGCTACGACAGGCTGAGCCATCCGACGCCCAACAACGGGTCGGCGACCACGATATCCCCTGGCGCGGCTCCGCAGGCCGCTGCCAGCGCACTGGCGGCAAGCGCCGGGGTGTTGTTCTGCTCACTCAAGTGCGCCGCCACCACATGCCGCAGGCCGGTGTGGTGGCAGTGACCGAGAATTTGTGCAGCGGTGTCGTTGGCCAGGTGACCGTAGAGGCCACCAATGCGGGCCTTCAGCGAGTCTGGATAACGTGACTGCCAGAGCAGTTCTCGCTCGTGGTTGCATTCCAGCACCAGGGCATCGCAGCGCTGCAACTCAGCCAGCAGGTGCATCGTGCTCGAACCCAGGTCGGTCAGTACACCCAGGCGGTGCGCGCCGTCGCTGCAGCGCAGTTGCAGTGGCTCCTGCGCGTCGTGCGGCACAGTGTAAGGAGATAGTTCCAGGTCGCCGACGTGTATGTTTTCACCGTCGCGCGCAAAATGCAGTAAAGGCTCTGCCAATTCCGGGCGACCAAGCGCGCACCAGGTACCGTAGCTCATCCATAACGGCAGGTGAGATTGACGCGACAGCGCCAGCGCGCAACCAACGTGATCGCCGTGTTCATGGGTCACGAAGATGGCGTCGAGGTCGTCTGCTGCGAGCCCTGCCTTCGCCAGTCTGAGGTTAAGTTCTTTGCAAGAAAAGCCGCAGTCTATGAGCAAGCGCGTGGTGGTAGCACCGCTGCGGGCCTCGACAACCAGCGCGTTACCGCTGCTGCCGCTGCCCAGGCTGCAAAACTGCATCATTCCCGCACGCGGTTGAACATGTCACCAACCCTTGCGATCGTGGCGCTGGCGGCACACTGTCATTGAGCGTAGCGGTTAAAGCGCTATGGCCCCTGGGATCTACTTCAACTCTTCCAGCAACAACGTGACGATGCGCTTGCCGGTCTCGCTGTTGTCGGGCGCGCCGCCGCTGTCGGATACTGATACCGTGCTGGTGTTGCCACTGCCGGTAACGTTTACACGGTACTTCATTGGTTCAGCAACTTCGTCCTTCTTGCCGAAGCTGAACAAGCGGCTGAAAAAACCAGGTTCTTCTTTTGCGGCCTGCGTCGGGTCAATGTAGCGAACGAAGTAAACGCCTTGCGCGCGGTTGCGGTCTTCCACCGTGAAGCCGCCTCGGTCCAGCGCCAACCCAACCCGTCGCCAGGCACGATCGAAGTTTTCGTCCAACTGCAGGGTTGCTGCTGCGCGCCCTTCCACAACACGTGCACGCGCGGGCGTATTGTTGGCGCCGGAGGCGACCATGGTTTGCGCTTGCTCAGCTTTGACGCCCAATTTTTGCAGCAGCCGAGCGAGAAACTCAGCCTCTATCTGACGGTCGACTGGACGCGGTTGCCACTTGGTCGCATCTTTTTGCGCATTTGTATACACCTCGACCATTCCGCGGTGTGAAATGTAGACCTCGCTGCCGCTTGCAGTGCGCTCGACTCGAGTACGGAATTTGTCGCGCTCTCCAGTGGAGTACAGCGAGTCGAGCACCTTGCCGAGTACGTTGCGGATCGGGTCCTTGGGCAGCTTGGCGCGGTTTTCTGCCCATTGGGTTTCCATCACGCCGATAGCGGGCTGATCCACCTCCAACGAAAAACCATGCTCTTGCCAAAACGTTCGCAGCAGCGGCCAAAGTTCTTCAGGCGTCTTCGACGTGCTCAACCAGCGCTCGTTACCAAGACGCTCTATGCGCACCTGGCCTATGGTGTGCACGGCTACCGCGGAGGTACCGGCCCCAGGCGGCTCGGGGGAGGCGGCCTCGATCGCAGCAGCGCTCACGCTACCACCTTGCGGCTGGTAACGCGAGTCACTCGCGAGTTGAGTAAGGTCTGGCGGCACGTCGAGCGGTACGGTAGTGCT
>JAOTTZ010000122.1 GCA_029864165.1 Burkholderiaceae bacterium | reverse complement strand
TCACGCCCCCCTGAGGCATCGGGCCAGCGTTGGGTAGTGCGGCTTGTAGCTCATTCAAGTGTCTCGATGACATGTTGCTGGTTGGTGTAAATGCACAGGTCACCGGCTATTTCAAGCGACCGCTTGACAATGTCGGCTGGGGACATTTCGGTGTGCTCGAACAGCGCCCGCGCCGCCGCTTGCGCGTACGCACCACCCGAACCGATCGCGACAAGGCCGTATTCGGGCTCCAGCACATCACCATTGCCGCTGATGATGAGCGAGGCTTCGCGATCAGCCACGGCAAGCATGGCCTCAAGGCGGCGCAGCACCCGGTCGGTGCGCCAGTCCTTGGTCAGCTCAATGGCAGCGCGCACCAAGTGACCCTGGTGCTTCTCCAGCTTGGCCTCAAAACGTTCGAAAAGAGTGAACGCATCTGCCGTGGCGCCCGCAAAGCCGGCCAGCACCTGGTCGCGGTGCAGCCTGCGCACCTTGCGCGCCGAGGACTTGATGACAATGCTGCCCAGCGTCACCTGTCCGTCGCCACCAAGGGCCGCCACCGCGCCACGACGCACACTCACGATCGTGGTGCCGTGCCAAGTTTCCATAGGCTCAAAGGTTCACTAGCGCCATTGCAAGTGCGGGCTGTCACAACGTACGTACCTTGACCTTGGCGTGCTCGTTGATGCCCATCGCGCCAAAAAACAGCGCCACCAACCTATGCGCGTCGGTAAAGCAAACACTGCGGTTTTTGTTGCGCTGGGCCAGCACCCAATTCAAGAGGTCGCCAGCCGCAATGAAATCAACGCGAATCAAACGCACGCAAGACACATTGATGACATTGGCTTTGCCGAGTTCATGATCCATCTTCTTCAACGTGTTACTGATATCGCCCACCAACTGCCCCGCCAGGTCCACACTGACGGTAAGCCCGTGGTCTGGATCCTCGACGATCTGCGACTCCATGAAACCGGTGGGGGGTTCGCTGATCGACGACGCAGATGGTGACGTTGTGCCCTGGTGGCCTCCACCGATGCGCACTTGGCATTTTGACGGTTCCCACGAAGGCGGCGAAACTTCGTAAGTTAAACAATAGTCTATAGCCGCTTCGTCAAAGCGATCCGCACGATTGACCATGCGCAGCGCATCTAACCGAAGTTGCCAGTAGATTGGGTCAGCATCGCGCACGCCGGTGGGCGCGGCTTCCTGCAACACGACCAACAGGCGATCGCCGCTGAGCCAACTCATCTCGATAGCCTGCGGGATCCAGCCGCGAAACAAATCGCTCAGCCGGGCACAAGCTTCGGCGTCGACTCTCTGCAACGCGGACCAGTCGAACACCCAGGGCAACGGCATCTGCAAAGTCTGCGACGACAGATGCGCGACAACTTCAACATCGAGCACCTGCGGACAAGCCCAGCCGACTTGGCCATCAATGCGAGCGCGTTCCGGGCGCTCATCGCTGCCAGCCGCCTCGGCGACCATTTTGGGCAACGAGTACCACTGTGGCGCCGACCAGCCGAACTGCTGCGCGTAGTCGATCGCCAAGCTCTCAAACTTGTGCGACTGCCCCGTGGCGCGGTACAAATCAAACAGCGCCAACCAGGTATCGGCGTGCTGTGCGCGCTCCCCGCTGGCGCCGGTCAGGCGCACAAGCGATTGTTCGCACAGGTCAAAGCCGGCATTGGCAAACGCAATGACCGCCTCGTCGAGTTCGGGGTCGTGCGCCAACACATCGCTCACGTCGACCGTGAACGCGTTGGCCAGCGACGGCGAGGTCGCGTCCAGACTCAGCGGCGCCAACCCCGAAGCTGGTGTCGCGTCGACCGGGAGTGTACTCTCGACTGACCGCTTCTGTGGGGCGGAAAGCTTGTTGCCATCCTGCCGTCCGCCACCGGCGGACAAATCCTGTGAAACTGCTTGGGTCGTCTGGACTCGCATCGCTGCGGCCTGCGTCGTAGCGCTATCGAATCCCGATCGGCGTAAATTGGCCCGCCCACCACTGTCACCCACCATCTGCTGTTCGATTTCGTCGATCTTGGCCTTCACGTCACTGTCGGACCGGGCGACGCTGTCGGTCATACGCGCCTCCGAGTCATCGAGCCGTGAAGAAACGCCGAGCGCGGCCAATTGCTCGCTGTTCAGGCCTTCGCGACGAACCCTGCGCAGCATGTCGAACTCGCGCTTGCGCACGAAGTCATTGCGCCTTTTGCGATCGACCATCGCCTTCAGTTCAGACTTGGCGTATTCGCTTTCAAGCGCCCCCTGGGTAGGAACAGAAAGGTCAGCCCAATCCGTCGCGGGATTGGCCACAAACTTGACAACCTTTTGGAAAAACGTCGTGGTGTCTTTTGGTTCCGGCATAGCCAGTATCCGATTTGACCGTTGCCCCTGCAACTGCAGGCTATACAACTGGCCCTGCGGGACGAACAGATACGTTAGTCCCCAAACATCTTTTGCTTCAACTCGCGGCGCTGCTGCGCCTCAAGAGCCAGTGTAGCTGTGGGGCGAGCAATCAGGCGCCCCAAGCCTATAGGTTCGCCAGTTTCTTCACAAAAACCGTACTCCCCGGACTCGATTCGCGCCAGTGCTTGCGATATCTTCTTCAGCAGCTTGCGCTCACGGTCTCGGGTGCGCAACTCCAAAGCGTGCTCTTCCTCAATGGTGGCGCGGTCGGCCGGATCGGGCACAACGGTGGTGTCTTCACGCAGGTGCTCGGTGGTGACTCCCGCGTTTGAAAGCAAGCTGTCCTTCAGCCCTGAAAGCTTGGCGCGAAAGAATACCAGCTGTTTTTCGTTCATATACTCACCGTCCGGCATGGCCAAGACTTCTTCGTCAGTTAAATCGTGGCCGGGTTTGGCCTTCCAGGCATTGGCCAATTTCGGGTTCGGCTTTTTCGTCTGCTTGGGAGCGTTGAACTCGAGAATGTTCATTTGCCTCGTCGGTGGCCGAGGGGGAGCAAAGCGATCGGCAAAGCGCGATGTCGGCGCGGGTAGAGGTGCTGGGGCGGCATAAGCAGCTTGCGCCCGCGCGCTGGCCCTGCTTTTGGCGCTGGAGGTCTTTCTTGCACGTGCGGGCTCGGGCGGCGTGGCCACAGCGTGTGCAGCCGCTTCGGGAACTAAGCGTTGTGCCACCACAGTCGGGTTGATCGGCCGGGCATTCTTAGCCGCCGCCGGACGAGCGCCCTTGGCCACGGGCCGAGCGGTGACCGTCTTGCTGGCGACCTTCTTCTGACTTGGCGGCTTTTGGCTGGAGGCCGACGGGCGTGTTCCCGCCACGCGTGCAGTCGCGACTTTGGAGGTCGCCTTGGCGGTATGCTCGGCACCCTTCTTAACTGCCGTCTTCCCGTTGACCGAGGCCTTCTTGGCTGACGGCGAGCGCACACTGGCCGGCGGAGCCGGCGCCTTCTTGACTACCGCCTTTCGGGCGCTGACTGTTTTGGCCGGGGTCTTCTTCACTGGGTTCTCCTCGTAACGCTGGTTACAAGTGCATGGGGCCGCATTGGCAACTCGGCTACGTTCAGGAGCGCCGGATTGTAGCCACGTCGCCCACGACAGCAAAGTACGGATTTCATGCCAAACACTGTTGTAGTCCTTGCCGGAATATGTCGCTAGGCAGATCAAGGCCGATAAAAACCAACTTACTGTGCTTTTTCTCTCCAGCCGCCCAGGCTGGCCCAAAGTCACTGCCCATCAACTGATGAACACCCTGAAAGACCACCTTGCGCTCGGCGCCCTTCATGTAGAGCACGCCCTTATAACGCAGCATACGCGGGCCATAAACCTGGACGATGGAACTCAAAAAATCCTCCAGCTTGGCGGCGTCGAAGGGCTTGTTGGAGCGGAACACAAATGATTTGACGTCGTCGTGATGGTGGTGGTGGTGGTGGTGGTGGTGGTGCGCATCGCCACAGCCGTCGTCATGCGCGTGGTCATGTTGGTGCGAATGAACATCGTGCCGGTGCGGATCGGCGTTCAGGAAGTCGGGGTCGATATCGAGCGTTGCGTTGAGGTTGAATCCTCTCAGGTCGAACACCGACGCAATGGGCACTTCGCCGAAATGAACCCTTTGTTGGGGTGCGCGTGGATTCATATGCTTCAAGCGCTGCCCCAAGTCGGCAAGCGCGGCTTGGTCCACCAGCTCGCTCTTGCTGATGAATATTTGGTCGGCAAACCCGACCTGGCGACGCGCTTCTTGGCGTTCATCGAGCTGTTTATCAGCGTGCTTGGCGTCGACCAATGTGAGTATGGCGTCGAGCAGGTAGCTCTCGGCGATCTCGTCGTCCATGAAAAAGGTTTGTGCCACGGGCCCCGGGTCGGCCAGGCCCGTAGTCTCAATGACGACGCGGTCAAAGCTGACCTCGCCGTTGCGCCTCTTGGCCGACAAGTCAGACAATGTGGTGCGCAAGTCTTCGCGGATGCTGCAGCAAACGCAACCGTTGTTGAGCTGAATGACCTGCTCGCCCGTGTTCTGCACGAGGATTTCGTTGTCGATATTCTCTTCACCAAACTCGTTCTCGATGACGGCGATCTTATGCCCATGCGCTTCGGTCAGGATGCGCTTGAGCAGGGTGGTCTTGCCGGCACCCAAAAATCCGGTGACGATGGTTGCAGGGATAAGGGCCATTGCGGGGTGCGCCACGAAAGTTTCTCCAGGCGATATTGTGGCTCCAGCGAAACGTTCAAGCTACGGTATATTTCAATCATGGGGCGGGTCTCGCGTTCAGGTAAGCTAGTGGTACCTCAACTCTGGCAGTGCCCGCGCGATGTCTGAACCTCACCCGACGCGACCCCAGCGCCCGAAGGCCGGGGCCAAACCGGCAGACAAGCATTCTCTCTCGCCCGACGAGCAATCGGGCACTCAGCATAGCGACAAGCGCACACTGATCGAGAGGTTGGTGGAATTCCTCTCGCCCGGCCCCGACTCCATGTCTGAGCTGATCTCGAGCCTGGCCGACGCCGAGAATCGCGAGCTCATTGAGCCCGAAACCCGCAAGATGCTCGAGGGAGTGCTTCGAATGGCCAGCTTGCGGGCCAGCGACGCCATCGTGCCGACACCGCACATGGACCTGCTCAACATCGAATCGCCTTACGACGAATTGCTGAGCAGCGTGATCGAAACCGCGCACTCGCGGTTCCCGGTCTATGAAGGTCGGCGCGACAACATCATTGGCATCCTGATGGTCAAGGATTTGCTCAAGCTCCAGCGCGCACCCGAACTGAACCTGCGCACCTTGCTGCGCCCAGTGGTGTTCGTCCCAGAGTCTAAGAGCCTCAACGAACTACTGCGCGACTTTCGCTCGAATCGCAATCACATGGCGATCGTGATCGATGAATTCGGCAACCTGGCCGGACTCATCACAATCGAAGATGTGCTCGAAGAAATTGTTGGCGAGATCGAGGACGAGTTCGACGACAAAGACGGTGAAGGCAGCATATACACGCTGGCCGATGGCAGCCAGCGCGTGGCTGGCGACACCGAGATCGCCGACGTCAACACGGCCTTTGACACCTCTTTGCCGGTGGACGAGTTCGACACCATTGGTGGCTTGGTGGCGCAAGAGTTCGGGCGCGTGCCGCGCCGCGGCGAAGTTGTCACCGTCGGCGGCCTGCTGTTTTCGGTCATGCTTTCGCGCGGTGGCGCAGTGCGCTGGTTCAAGGTCACGCGCGCGGTGGATACGCCCAGACCCGAGGTCTGATTCTCTACGCAGTCGCTGCAAGCGGCACGCCATCGTGCTTGACGTTCAAACTCAGGACCCGCGCCGTTATCGGCCGCCGAACTTTGCGTCTGTATAGCCTCTTGGGGAGCGCGCCTGCCGCGCTACTGGCAGGTGTTGCGCACACATTTTCGTTCGCGCCGTTCGAGCTTTGGTGGCTTGAGTTGTTGGCCTTGGCGATGTTGGCCCATGCCACCGCATGCGCCGGCGTAGGCCAGGCTGCAAGGCGCGGTTGGCTGTTCGCGGTCGGTTGGCTGGTCTCGGGCTTGTGGTGGCTCTACATCAGCATGCACACCTATGGCGGCATGGCGCCATGGTTGGCAGCGCTGGCGGTGCTGGTTCTCGCTGCTGCGCTAGCGCTTTACTACGCAGGCGCCATGGCCCTGTACGCACAGTTGCGCGGCAAGCGCCCCTTCGCTAACGCGTTGCTGTGGGCCGCGTGTTGGCTATTGGCAGAGCTCGCTCGCGGTACCCTGTTTACGGGCTTTCCTTGGATCGCTTCGGGCTACGCCCACACCGTGGGTCCGCTTGCTGCCTTGGCGCCTT
>JAOTTZ010000121.1 GCA_029864165.1 Burkholderiaceae bacterium | reverse complement strand
CCCTCTGTCTCTACCGCAATGTCTTTGATCGCCGTTGCGGACCCGTAGCCATGCATCACGCGAAAAGCGATACCGTACTTTTTCAATATGGGTGCCAGGGTGCCTCTGACGGTGCCCTTCTCGCTCCACACCTCAACCCACCCCGGCTGCAGCTCCCAGTAGTCTTTGCGGTACTGCCGGACGGCGGACTCGATAAAGTCAGACGGATTTCGCCACGAACTTATGCGCTCGGCCTCGCGCGTCTCATCGACGATCCAATGCCAGGGTAAGCGCCCGTCCTCACGCGCCCAGACCAATTGCTTGCTCACCTTGTCGGTGCTGCCCTTGCTCATGTTCGTGATCAACTTCAGGCAGAACAGCCGATAGCAGACCGCCCGCACTGTCGCCGGTTGAATCTCTCTGAGAATCCGGAGCGAAGCGTCGATCAGTTCGAGCGTCTTGGTTGACTTGCCGCGCCCGCTCATGACCGCACCCCCGCAACCGCGCCAGCCCACGCACTAGCATCGGCCAGGCGCGAAAAATGGCGAACGTGCCCGGACCTGCTACAGACGAAACACGGCTCGCCAGGCTCGGCGCGGCGCCATGACCAAATGCCAGCCAGCGCGCAGCGTGCGCGAAACGTCGCCCACAGTTTGATGTCGGCGGCCTGGTCGGCGATAATTGCGGTGCTTGTTTTGTTGTTTGCTTGCGCCCGGGTCCCGCCGGGCGTTTGCTTTTGGGGGGCCGTCATTGAGACGTCCCCTTCGCCTGCTCAACATAGCTGAGCTGCAACGCTGCTTCGTCTTCTGGTCGAATGCGACGCGACCGACCAAGTTTGTACGACTTGAGCCGCCCGGACTTGATCTCGGCGTAAATCGTTGTCCTGCCCTGCTTGTTGCGCCGGCAGATTTCTGGAATCGTGAGCGCCTTAACTTCGTTGTCCATTTCCTTGCACCTTCCTTGGTTGGGGGTGGCCGCCAAAAACTCTTGGCGGCTGGAAACGAACTCTCAGACCGGTTTTACCGGCAACGGCGTTAGCGGTAGTTCAGGCTTTCAGCACTCTCCCCACATTTTGTTGAGGGTGCCCAGCGTGTAGTTTGTGCGGTCGCCGCCCTCGTTGATGGCGTCTTCGTCGATGATCGTGAAGTCGTCCGCGTTGCTTTGCAGACGTAGCCCATCGAGCGGCCCTTGTCCCCATTCGGCAAGCCATGCCTTGAAGTTTGTTTGCTCGGATTTCGCCTGCGCAATCAAGCCGACAACCTTCGCCCGAATTTCTGAGCGGGCTTTAGGCCGACCTGCCGACCCGGCTTTGCTCGTTTGCGAAGAAACAAGCTCGCGCCGAATTGATAACACCTTCAACGCGCCGCGGTCTTCATTTCGACGTTTCTCATATTCGCCGAACGTCATCGTCACATCACCGTCGGCGAACTTGACCGTGATGATGTCGGTCGGCGCGTATTTACTTGGTGGCGTCGTCATGGTCTACGCCCGAAGCTGAACCACCTTGGCCCCGGCCTTGCGCTGCAAGAAGTTGTAGAGCTTCGTCAACGCGTCGCGCTTTTCCGGCATGTACTCGTAGGCGTCATAGTGGGTGTCTTGCACACCGCCGATACCGTGGGATTGAAGGCGGCCTCGAACGTCCTTCGATACCCCCAGGGACGCGAGAAGGGTTTCAACGCCCGACCGAATTCGCTTCGCCTTGAAGTCTGGAATTCCCTCAGCAGCAGCAGCAGCCCAACCGCTCAGGGTGGTTCCGGCAATGTGCGTTTTGCCATCGGTCGAAATGACATATTCGCCGGATGTCTTGAATTCCTTCAGCGCGGCGACAGCCAAAGGTGTCAACGGCACCGGATGAACTCGGGGCAGTGTTCCCGGTCGGCCCTTGCCGTCGAACAGGGTCAACGCATCGCCTTTGACATCCCGTGCTCTGAGCCGGACCAGTTGTTCTATCCTCTGCCCACCCGTCAGAAGGTGCAGCCGTAGCACAGCGCCTTGCATGCCAGGCTTGTTCTTGATCGACTGCCAGTAGGTGCGCAGTTGATCGCCGGTTAACGGGTTCTTGTCCGCTTTCGTGCGCACAACGCCCACGGCAGTTTGGGCGACAGGATTGACCGTGATCTTGAACAACTGAAACTTTACCGGTACGTCGGCGTCGGTATCGGCTGCTATCGCTGTGGCATAGGCGGCCCGCATGTAGCTGCGCAGCTTCTTGGACGTGCGTTCCTTCCCAGCCTCTCGAACCTTGCGCATCATGTTGGCGACCTGCTTCGGTTCAATCTGGTTCGCTGGCATGTTCGATTCGACCGGCCATTGCTCGAACACATGCCGAGTGAATATGCTTCGTGCATTGCGATGGGCATCACGCCCTAGCTTTTGCAGGTGATCGCAATACGCCTCCAGCAACTTGCGCAACGTGTTTTTGGCTGCGTCCTGTTGCGTCGCCTCTGCGGCCCGCTTTGCTCGGATCTCAGCAGCAACCAGCGCCGGCCAGCCGCCCGCGTCCTTGTTGGCTTCATGGCGCGCGGCCATGTCTTGCGCGGCTTTCTCTGCCGCCGCGAACGAATAGCCCAACCCGGTTGGGTTGATGCTCTTAGGCGGTGCGCTGCGGTCGTAAAGGCCGATGGGTTCGCGGTCAGTCTTGCCGTCGAAGGTGAACCGCCAGTAGAACTTCACGGCTCCGTTCTTGATCTTGCGTGCCTTAATCGAACCGCTCGGCGCGACCTTTCCCATGCCCTTGAACTCGCCTGGTATCAATTCCTTGATGATCTGCGCGGGTGTTTTTTCGCTCATCGCCGAGTCCTCCGGGTGACAGTCTGGTGACAGTCTGGTGACAGTTTAGGGGCGGATGGGTACGAACGTCAATGTACTTGTGCGGTACTCACTCGTTTAAAATCAACAACTTACGGGGCTTCAAAATTCGCCAAAATTCGCTGAAAACCGTATTTTGTGGACTCATAATCCTTTGGTCGCTGGTTCGAGTCCAGCACGGCCCAACATTAGCCCGAGAAGGCGGGATGCCTTGCGGGAGCGCGCCCAGACAGAAACAACGTTTCAACCTCGGCAAGCCGCGTAGCGCTACAACCCAAGGCCCTTGCGCCAGGTTACTTGAAGATGTCCTTGACCCGGTCGGTCCAAGACTTAGCGTTCGGCGAATGCCGGTCTCCCGATTTACGAAATGAATCGTCGAGCTCTTTGAGCAGCTTGCGCTGGTGCTCGGTGATTCGCACTGGCGTTTCAATACTGATGTGGCAATACAGGTCACCTGGGTAAGTGCTGCGTACGCCTTTGATACCCTTGCCGCGCAGGCGGAAGGTCTTGCCCTGCTGTGTGCTTTCGGGCAATTCGATTTCGGCCTTGCCGGCCAATGTCGGCACTGCGATGTTGCCGCCGAGCGCGGCGGTGGTCAGCCCCACCGGAACGGTGCAGTGCAAGTCGTCGCCATCACGCTCGAATATTTCGTGCGGCTTGACGCGTATCTCTATGTAGAGGTCACCCGGCGGACCGCCGTTGGTGCCCGGTTCACCGTTGCCGGTCGAACGTATGCGCATGCCCTCGCCGATCCCGGCGGGGATTTTTACTTCCAGCGTCTTGTTCTTTTTTTGCTTACCCTGGCCACTGCACGCCGTGCAAGGCTCGGCAATGATTTTGCCGCTGCCCCGGCAGTGTGGGCAGGTCTGCTGGATGCTAAAAAAGCCCTGGCGCATGTGTACCGTGCCAGCGCCGCCGCAGGTGGCGCAGGCCTTGGCGCTGGTACCTGGCTTGGCACCGCTGCCCTGGCAAGGCTCGCACTGCTCCCAGCTTGGAATGCGGATCTGCGTTTCCTTGCCTTGCGCGACCTCTTCGAGCGTGATCTCCATGGCGTAACTCAGGTCGCTGCCGCGGTACACGTGGCGACCGCCGCCGCGCCGCGCGCCGCCAGCACTGCCAAAAATGTCGCCGAAGATATCGCCGAAGGCTTCGGCAAAGCCCCCCATGCCGTCGCCGCCGGCGCCACGTGCGCCCATGTTCGGGTCTACACCGGCGTGACCGAACTGGTCGTACGCAGCGCGCTTTTGTCCGTCGGAGAGCATCTCGTAGGCTTCTTTGGCCTCCTTGAACTTTTCTTCCGACCTCGTCGCGCTGCCGCTCTGGTTGCGGTCGGGGTGGTGTTGCATGGCCAGCTTGCGGTAGGCCTTTTTGATGTCGTCTTCGGTGGCGTTTTTAGGAACGCCCAGCACATCGTAGTAGTCCCGCTTTGCCATGGGTGGTACTGCCTAGTAAAAGAGACAAAAGAAACGCAAAAAGAACGGCAAAGCCCCCGCGCGCTGTTGTATCAGCGCGCGGGGGTGGCATGGTTGAGAGGTTGCGAAGCAAATCACCAATGATTACTTTTGATCCTTGACTTCGGTGAACTCGGCATCGACGACATTGTCGTCGCCCGCTGGTTTACTCGATGCTGTGTTGGCGGACTCTGCTGCGCCAGGAGCAGCGCCGGCGCCCCCCTGCGCCGCAGCGGCAGCCTGTGCTGCTTGCGATGCGGCGTAGACCTTCTCGCCCAGCTTTTGGCTGGCCGTCATCAACGCTTCGGTCTTGGCTTCGATGTCGGCCTTGTCGTCGCTATTGAGACTCTCTTCGGCGTTCTTGAGCGCGGCTTCAATCTTCTCCTTCTCGTCCGCATCGAGTTTGTCGCTATGCTCGGCCAGCGCCTTCTTGGTGTCGTGAATCAGAGCGTCGGCGTGGTTGCGCGCTTGCACAAGCTCAAGTTTGCGCTTGTCGTCGGCTGCATTGGCCTCGGCATCGCGCACCATTTGTTGGATTTCGGCTTCGGTAAGCCCCGAGTTGGCTTTGATGGTGATCTTGTTCTCCTTACCCGTGCCTTTGTCCTTTGCGCCGACGTGCAAGATGCCGTTGGCGTCGATGTCGAAACTCACCTCGATCTGCGGCAGCCCGCGCGGCGAGGGCGCAATGCCCTCCAAGTTGAATTCGCCCAGGCTCTTGTTGCCCGAGGCCATTTCGCGCTCACCCTGATAGACCTTGATAGTCACAGCGGGCTGGTTGTCGTCAGCGGTAGAGAACACCTGGCTGAACTTGGTCGGAATCGTGGTGTTCTTCTTGATCATCTTGGTCATCACGCCACCCAGCGTTTCGATACCCAGGCTGAGCGGTGTCACGTCCAGCAGCAGCACGTCGGTTCGGTCGCCCGAGAGCACCTGGCCCTGAATGGCGGCGCCCACGGCCACGGCTTCGTCGGGGTTGACGTCCTTGCGCGGTTCGCGGCCAAAGAACGCTTTGACCTTTTCTTGCACCTTGGGCATGCGCGCCATGCCACCGACCAGAATCACGTCGTTGATGTCGGACACGCTCACACCCGAATCTTTGATCGCCGTGCGGCATGGCTCGATGGTGCGCTCGATCAATTCATCGACCAGTGCTTCGAGCTTGGCTCGCGTGAGTTTGATATTGAGGTGCTTGGGGCCCGAGGCGTCCGCTGTCACGTAAGGCAAGTTGATGTCGGTCTGCGCGCTGCTGGACAGCTCAATCTTGGCCTTCTCGGCGGCTTCCTTCAGGCGTTGCAACGCCAGAACGTCCTTGCCCAAATCGACGCCTTGCTCCTTCTTGAACTCGGCGATGATGTGGTCGATGATGCGCTGGTCGAAGTCTTCGCCACCCAGGAAGGTATCGCCGTTGGTGGAAAGCACTTCGAATTGCTTTTCGCCGTCGACGTCGGCAATCTCGATGATCGACACGTCGAAAGTGCCACCGCCTAAGTCGTAGACCGCGATCTTGCGGTCGCCCTTTTCGCTCTTGTCCAGACCGAAGGCAAGCGCCGCCGCGGTCGGCTCGTTGATGATGCGCTTGACCTCCAACCCGGCGATTCGGCCGGCATCCTTGGTGGCTTGGCGTTGTGCGTCGTTGAAGTACGCCGGCACCGTGATCACGGCGTCGGTAACCGTCTCGCCGAGATAGTCTTCGGCGGTCTTTTTCATCTTGCGCAGCACTTCGGCGCTAATCTGTTGCGGTGCGAGCTTGTCGCCGCGCACTTCGACCCAGGCGTCGCCGTTGTCGGCGGCCACGATCTTGTAAGGCATCAGGTCGATGTCCTTTTGCACCTCTTTTTCGGTGAACTTGCGCCCGATCAGCCGCTTCACGGCGTACAGCGTGTTCTTTGGGTTTGTGACCGCCTGGCGTTTGGCCGACGCGCCGACCAGAATCTCGCCTTGATCTTGGTAGGCAATGATCGACGGTGTCGTGCGCGCGCCCTCGCTGTTCTCGATTACCTTGGTCGAGTTGCCCTCC
>JAOTTZ010000120.1 GCA_029864165.1 Burkholderiaceae bacterium | reverse complement strand
TCCAGCGGTTTTAGCCCCGTCCCACCAATGCGTTCACCCAATGTTGGCTTCTTACATCACCTCCATGCCCCATTGGCTCAACGTGCCACCCAAGCTCACGCAAACTGGAAGCCCTGAATAGTTACTGGCCTGGCGTCTATCCGTCGATCCCCACGCGTTGACCAGGGTTTGCTGCCCAGGCGGCCAGATAATGGTGCTCTTGTTACTTGTTGTGCGCAGGGTGGTGGCGAACTTAATGCGAACATGAACCCCAACGAACTCAAAGCCATGGTGGGGCGGGAGGCCACCGCTTACGTGTCGCCTGGCATGTTGGTTGGGGTAGGCACGGGCTCGACGGTGAACCACTTCATCGAAGCCTTGGCGCGCATGAAGCAAGGTATCGCGGGGGCCGTCTCCAGTTCCCACGCTACTACCGCGCGGCTGCGCGCGCTAGGGATAATGGTGGTGGACGCCAACGAAGTGGAGTCGCTCGAGGTTTATATCGACGGCGCCGACGAAATCGACCACCGGGGGTTTATGGTCAAGGGAGGGGGCGGGGCGCTCACGCGCGAGAAGATTGTTGCGGCAATGGCGCAGCGCTTCATCTGCATTGCCGTCGAATCCAAACTTGTGCCAACGCTTGGAACCTTTCCGCTGCCGGTGGAAGTGATCCCCATGGCCGCCAAGCTTGTGGCGCGGCGCCTGCGTGCACTCGGTGGCGAACCGGTGCTGCGCGAAGGCGTGACGACAGACAACGGTTGCCAGATCCTGGACGTGCGCGGCCTGCATATCGCCGACCCGCTGGCGATGGAGCACGAAATCAACCAGTGGCCGGGCGTGGTGACGGTCGGCGTGTTCGCGCGCAACAAGGCCAACGTCTGCCTACTGGGGACGGACCAGGGTGTAAAGACGCTGAATTTTTAATTTGGCCAAACAGGGTAAGCTAGAGGGGTTGCACCTACCAGCAAACTGAGGAAATCCGGCCCATGGCAAAACCCAACTATTCGTTCGAGAAACGTCAGCGCGAGCGGGCGAAAAAACAGAAGAAGGAAGAAAAACTGCAGGCGCGTCGGTCAGGCGCTGTCAAGTCGGGCGAGGTGCCGCCGGCAAATCCGTCTGAAGTTGAGGCGCCTGTGCCTGGGGCACCGGCTCCGCCGCCTAGCACTGATACCATGGCGTAGAGGTTCGAGGTTCAGGAGGCCCCAATTCCGCTCGACAATCATGCACGAGTACCCTGCGTAGCAAGACCCATAGCTTGATATCGACCCGTGCGGCGTGGCCTGGGCCGCCTCGTCCCAGCGCGCATGCAGGAGTCCGCCCATTGTCTGGGTCGCCAAGATGTCTTCGCTGGATTGCTCCAGCACGACCTTCCTCGGTTCGTTTGCTTCACCCATCGGGTAAGTGTGCCCGATCCCTGAAATCCCACATCAGCACCAAAAAGACCACCTTCAGCGTAGACTCAACGGCTGTTTCTAGGTTGGGAAACGCGCCTTCAGCTAGTGTAGTGTTGCATGCTATGCGGTACTTATAAAACCGATGCGTTTTGGCCTGTAGCTAGGCGCAAACCACAGCAATAGCCAAAAAAGCTATTGCGAGGATTCGCAACGACGCTACGGGGCCAAAGGCGCGGTTTTTAAGTGCTGAATAGCGTGCAACACTACACTAGGGTGCAGCACGCCAGGCGCGCAGCACCAGAGTAGCTGTCCCTAGGGCTCAGGCCTTCATGTCCAGCAAAGTACCTAGCATCGTCTGGCTGCCCTGTATGACGCGCAGATTGGCGACAAAGGTGTAGCCCGTCGCAAATTGGTCCACAACATCGGTTTCCAGCGAGTTACCTGCCTGTTCAGCCTGCCTGAGCTGCGCGGTAACGCCGCCGTCTGCATCTGCCTGCTGCAATACCTGTTGGCGTCGAAAACCTGGTGTTTGCAAGTTCGCGATGTTGTGCGCGGCCACGTCCATGCGCAGCCTTGCGGCGGTCATTCCAGATAGTGCGGTGGGTGAGCTTGGGTTCATGGCCAGTCCTCAGGGCTGTTTGAGTTAACGGCGCTCGGGGCCCCAAGTTGCTCCAAACACTGCACATGGGGGCTGTCAATGTGTAGATCCGCACGCTCGCGCCAGCGCGATCACGCAGTCTGGCGAAATATTGGATCGGCCGTCTCTGGTCTTTGTGTCAAGCAATGCGGCCATGCTGTGCCGAAAGCGAGCGCGCCGGGCAAGGCCTAGCCAAACATATTTGAAATTTTCCGAACTGCTTCGGCGACGCTAGTCAACCAGCCTTGTTGATGACATCCAGGAGCTGCTTCAACGGATAGCCTTTGATGATGTTGAGGCGCCGGGAGTCATTGTCTTCCCAGAGGAATGTATCGCCATCGATTTGGTAGTGGCCCTGCCAGCCGATGGCGAAGTTGGTTTCGGTCTCTTGGATATGAACCGGCAGCGGATCTCCACCCACTGCCAGTCTTGTGGCGAGTTGATCTGCGGGTTCGAGTATCCAGGCGTCGCCGCTGTCGGTGGAGAAGAACACCAGCGGCCCGATGCTAACAATGCAACCATCATGCTCGGCCGCGCGGTGCTGGATCGAACGGACCTCCTTGGCAAGGTGCAAACTCTCGCGGGAGAGTCGCGCGGTGGTGGGTTGGTGGCGGGTCTTACGCCGAGTCATGGGTTTGATTCCTATGCATACGTCCCGCAGCCGATGCTTGTCAACCGCTTGTTATGGCATTGAGGAGAGAACGAATGGAACTCTTTACCAAGCTGTTTGGCAGCCTGCTGGTGTTTGTATATCACTGCTTCGACCGCATTGTCATCCACGGCTACCTGAGCGCGCTGACACGACCCGAGCAGGTGGTCTACTTCTTTCGCAATGTCGTGGGCGTGAACGTCGTCGACAAGGAAGTGCTGAGCCGACGCACAGGGGAGTACCGCGACTGGGTCGAGGCCTATGCCCGCAATCACGCCACGCCCATCGAGTGGGCCGACAAGGGCGTGCGCAAAGATGAATACGTTGCCCGTTACCTGCGCTCGATGGTGCGGGCTCAGCGCTACGGCGTGTACTTCATCTTCAAGAGCATGGAGGAGGGCCGCACCTTTCGTTGCACGGTGCCGAAGTATCCGACCCGCGACCCGAATCACCGCATTTTGGCTCCGCAGCGCAGTCGCTTCACGCACTACTACTTCTACATTCGCGACGATGTCCTGGGGCCCATCGCAATGCGCGTGGCCTCGTTCTTTCCGTTCCAGACCACGTACTACCTCAACGGTCACTCGTTTATCGAGCAAGAACTCAATCGCAGCGGAATCGGCTTTCGCAAGACCGACAACGCGTTCCTCGCGGTTGACGACCCGAGCGCCTTGCAAGCGGCAGCCGACCGGCTCAACCCAGCGCTCATCCGCGAGCGGCTGGATTATTGGACATTGCTGCTGGGCCCGAAGTTCTCGAACAAGGAGCGCGAGCGCATCAGCCTACGCCGCTTCTACGCGATCAGCCAAATCGAATACTGTCGCAACTTCATCTTCAAGCGCAACTTCCCGATCCACAGGATCTTCGAGCGCAGCTGCGAATTGGGGCTCTGGCTGTTTACGGCCGACAAGATTTCGGAGGTCTTCGGCACTCGCATCACCAAAAAGCTCCACGGCAAGCTCAACACCACCCTGGAGAAAATCGAGCACGGTCATCACATCTTTCGCGCCTACTGCAAGCACGCGTTCATCAAACAGTACGAAAAGTTCGCCACCTTCCTGCGCAACGAGGTCTGCTCGAACAATCTGACTGACTTCGGCCTGCGCAAGGGGCTCGATCACCTGGCTGAGGTGCGCGAAAAGTTCCTCGGCATTACCGAGCGCTTCGCCACCTTCCAGGCCCAATGCCTGAACGTGCATGTCGAGTTTGCCCTGTTGCAGCGCTTGGCGCTGCCCATCACCGTTGGAAGCGCCAAGTATCCCGGCATCAAGATCCACGACACCCGGATGATTCGCCTCATGCAGGTACTGCTCCATGCCGGCACCACCGTCGGTGGTTGGCGTGCCCAGCAACTCCACGAAGTCGTCGTCGCGAGCTTTGGCCTCTCAAACAAACGCTACGGCTTGAACCAACTGCGCTACGACTTGCGCAAACTGCGTGCCCACGCGCTCATTGAACGCGACGGCAATCGCTACGCCTACCGCCTCACCAACAAGGGGGTCAAGGTCGCAACGCTATTCGTGCTCTTCCACCAGCGGCTCTGCGGTCCGCTTGCCAACAGCCTCTTCCACCACCGTCCGGACGCCAACTTCCAGCCCAACAGCAAACTCGAAGCAGCAGTGCACAAGGCAGACAACTCCATCCGCAAGGTCATCGAACTACTGGAAGCAACTTGAAATTGTTGAACAGCTTCTGTCAAAGATCAGGAGCGTAAGAATCTAATACCGGCGAAGGCTATCGAAGCCCGGCGATGTAGTCGGCGACTGCCTTGATCTCGCGGTCGTTCATCTTCTGCGCGATGCCCGTCATTTGCTGGTTGTTCTTGCGGGTGCCGCTGCGGAAGGCGGCAAGTTGCGCCTCGGTGTAGTCAGCGTGCTGGCCCGCCAGGCGTGGGTACTGCGACGGGATACCGGCACCGGTCGGGCTATGGCAGGCTGCGCATGCCGGGACCTTGCGGTCGGCAATGCCGCCGCGATAAATCTTTTCGCCCAAAGCGACAAGCGATTTGTTCTTGGCAAAGCCTGGTTTGGCTTGCTTTGAGGCATAAAAGGCCGCGACATTCTTCATGTCGGCCTCACCCAGCGTCGAAGCAAAGCCAGTCATGATCGCATTGGCTCGACGACCGGTTTTGAAATCGGCGAGCTGTTTGACCACATACTCCGGGTGCTGTCCTTGAATGATAGGGTTGGCCGGGCTTCCGCGCGAGCCGTCGATTGCATGGCAGGCAATACAGACCTGCGCCGAAATCTCTTGCCCCTTGGCGACATCGGGCTTGGCAGCGGCCTTAGCTTCCGCAGCGATCGCTGGTGCCACGACGAAGGCGGCAAAGGCGGTGAACGTCAAACAACGCAACACACAGGTAGAAGACTTCATGCCCAAGCGTGCTCCAGGGTGCAAAGGAACGCAATTTTACAATGGTGACTTTGGTCTCCAGCGATGACACGGCTTAACGTCCCTACCTCCCCGGCCGAGAAATCTGCTGAAACTGCGCTTTCGTGGGCGCACACGGCTCGCTTCCTCACCACCGCCAGCCAGCTCGATCAGGTGCCCGCGACCGAGTTGCCCGAAATCGCGTTTGTCGGCCGATCTAACGCCGGTAAGTCGACGGCGATCAACGCGCTGGCGCAACAAAAGCGACTCGCGTTTGCGTCTAAAACACCCGGCCGCACGCAGCACATCAATTTGTTCGAGCTGGGCCCGAAAAACGCGCCCGACGCGCTGTTCGCCGACCTGCCGGGCTACGGCTATGCAGCGGTGGAGCGTGGCGCCAAGCTGCGTTGGCAGCAGGTGATGGCCGACTACTTGGCGTTGCGCCGCAGCTTGAGCGGTGTGGTGCTGTTGATCGATTCTCGCTTGGGCGCCACTGTGCTGGACCGTCAATTGCTGAACTTCATCGCCCCCCGCGTGGGCACCGGTGTGGTGAAGTTACTGGTGCTCCTGACCAAAGCCGACAAGCTCAACCATAGCCAATCGCAAACCGCCTTTGCGACTGCGCGTGCTTTGCTGGGCGAATACACAACGGAACAAGCCGACATCGGCGTCACGCTGTTTTCTGCGTTGAGCAAGAGTGGCGTCGAAGATGTGACTGTGACGCTGCACAGCTGGGCGCATGCGTAAGGCGTCTGGGCGCGTTTGCCAGCGCTGGCAACGGCGATTGGCGTTAGCCGGCCTCAGGTGTTGGCCGTACAAGTCGGCTACTATGCAGCCCAGACTATGAGCACCGCCCCCCCTACCGATTCAGAGCACCGCCTCGACCATATTGCGCCGCGCGATAAGGCCGAGATCCTCGCGCAAGCGCTGCCGTATATCCGCAAGTTCCACGGCAAGACCATTGTCATCAAGTACGGGGGTAACGCCATGACCGACCCGCACTTGCAGCAAGACTTCGCCGAAGACGTGGTGCTGCTCAAGCTGGTGGGCATGAACCCGGTGGTCGTGCACGGTGGTGGCCCGCAGATCGAAGAGGCGTTGGCCAAAATCGGCAAAAAGGGCAGCTTCATCCAGGGTATGCGTGTCACCGACGAAGAGACGATGGAAGTCGTCGAGTGGGTGCTCGCGGGCCAAGTGCAGCAAGACGTCGTCGGATTGATCAATGTGGCCGGCGGCAAGGCGGTGGGCCTGACGGGTCGCGAC
>JAOTTZ010000119.1 GCA_029864165.1 Burkholderiaceae bacterium | reverse complement strand
GCTCAGGCCGCGCGCTGCGGCCCATCAACTGCTCCAGCGCCTGGGCAGGCGTCAGCTGACTTTGCAGTACGCGCACCATGGCTTGCGTGATGGGCATGTCCACGCTCAGTGCTCGGGCACGCTGTACCACAGCGGCAGCGCAAGTCACACCCTCGGCGACGTGACCCAGCTCGCGCAAGATTTGGTCCAGCGCTTGCCCCCGCGCCAACCGCAGGCCAACTTGCCGGTTGCGCGAGAGATCACCCGTGGCGGTCAGCACCAGGTCGCCCAAGCCCGACAAACCCATGAAGGTCTCCACGCGCGCACCGAGCGCCAGCCCCAGGCGTGTGGTTTCGGCCAACCCACGCGTGATGAGAGCAGCGCGCGCATTCAAGCCCAACTGCAAGCCATCGTTAGCGGCCAGCCCATCGCAAATGCCGACGGCGATGGCCAGCACGTTCTTGAGCGCACCGCCGACTTCCACGCCGACGACGTCGTTCGACGTGTAAATTCGCAATGATTCACAGTGCAGCATATTCACCGCAGACTGGCACAGCCCAGCGTTGGCACTGGCGACGACCAAGGCAGTGGGTTGGCCGCGCGCCACCTCGATGGCAAAACTCGGGCCCGAGAGCACGCCCACCGCCCGAGAGGCCGCACACAGCGCGTCGGCTACTTCATGGCCGAGCCGGCCCGAATTTTCTTGCAGCCCCTTGCACAACCACAGCACACCTGGCGTGCCGGCACGATCGCAATGCAGGCGCTGAAGCATTGCCTGCAGACCCGACATCGGCGTGGCGACAATCACCAAGCCCGCATGTGCATGCGCCACCGCAGCATCGAAATCGGACGTGATGTGCAACGCCGCCGGCAGCGCGATACCGGCCAGGTAGCGCTCGTTGACGCGCTGGTCGCGCATCAATGCGCATTGGTTTTCGTCGCGGCCCCACAGCAAAGTCGAGCAACGCGTGGCCGCGCTGACAGCCAGCGCGGTTCCCCATGCACCTGCCCCGAGTATCGTGAGGTTCATACGCGATCCAGCCGGGTTCGGCCAGGGCCTGTAAACGCCACGAAAGTCCCGTGCGAAGGGAACTTGTCAGACCGCAAGTCTAGGCGGCGCGCAACGCAGTGCAGACTGGCCGTCTGGGCAACGAGCACAGCGACGCCATACGGCCCGACGGTCTCGTTCCCGTACGGATTGCCACGGCAGATCCCGCGCGCAGCGTTGCCAATGCTCGCCGAATGGCCAATCCGGTTGCGCGTTGCGCCTTGCTGGCGGGCTTTGCGGTGGCAACGCATGGGGCTTGCGTCGTGCTAACAGGCCCTCAACGGAACGCTCAGCAGAACGATCAACTCGGTGTGACGACTCCCGAGCCGTCGCCCGAGCCGCTGCCATTCGAGGACGCAGCGGCTTGCTGTTTTCGTTGCGCTTCGTACATGCTCTGAAAATTCACTTCGGTCAACATCACGGGCGGGAAACCGGCACGGGTACAGATGTCGGACACGATGGCACGCAAGTAGGGGTAGACGATCTGCGGGCAAGCAATGCCAATGACGGGCTGCAACTGCTCGGGTGGAATGTTGCGGATTTCGAAAATGCCGGCTTGCTTGGCTTCGACAAGGAACAAGGTCTTGTCGGCGATTTTGGCAGTCACCGTTGCGGTGACGCAGACCTCGTAGATGCCTTCGGTCAACGGGCTGGCGGCTACCGCCAAATTGATGTCAACCTGCGGCTGTTTTTGCTCCAGCAGGATTTGCGGCGAATTCGGTTGCTCGAGCGACAGGTCTTTGATGTAGATGCGCTGAATTTGGAACGTTGGGGTCTTGGTGTCGTCAGCCATGATGCTCTCACTTTGAAAAGACAAAGCCCGCAACGGTAACATTGCGGGCCGCGTACAGAATTATCGCGCAGACGCTGGAACCGCCCCGACTACGCCTTGAGCGCCGTCGACTCGTGGTCGTTGCTTGCTCGGATGTTGCCGCTGCCGGTCTGCGCAACGCATGCGGGCGCCGCTTTACCCTTACTTTTGTCAGACCGATTTCTCCACCGGCAGGTTGGCGGCGCGCCAAGCCACCAGCCCGCCGGTCAGCGCGTGAGTGTTGTCGAAGCCAAGCTTCTTGAGCATGCTAGCAGCGCGCACAGCGCGCGCGCCGTTTGGGCACATGACTATCAACGGCAGGGCCTTGTTCTTTGGCAAACTGGCGGAAGTCTCCAGCCCAGCCATGGGAACGCTCTTGGCGCCGACGGCATGCCCCGCCGCGTACTCGGCAGGTTCACTGACGTCGATCAATACCGCCTTCTCGCGGTTGATGAGCCGCACTGCCTCGTTGGACGTCACACTACCTGCGCCTTGCGTGAGCAATGGCCGCAACAACAAGGCGCCAGAGGTCAGGGCGACAAGTACCAACAACCAATTGTCGAGAAGAAAGTCCAAAAAGGGAGTCCGATCGGTGCACGATGTTACACACTACTACGCGCGCGGCCTGATTATAAAATTTGACGCTTTCGCTTGCTCTTCATTTTGCAAAGCTCATAACCAGTAGCGCACCCACCCTATGTACAAACTCGTACTCGTACGCCACGGCGAATCGACCTGGAACTTGGAAAATAGATTCACGGGCTGGACCGACGTCGGCCTCACCCCCACTGGCGTACAACAAGCCCAGCAAGCAGGCCGATTGTTGAAGGACTCAGGCTACGACTTCGATGTCGCCTACACCTCTGTGCTGCAGCGAGCGATTTGGACTCTGTGGCACATGCTGGACCAGATGGATCGTACGTGGTTGCCGGTCGTCAACGACTGGCGGCTGAACGAGCGCCATTACGGCGCGCTGCAAGGGTTGAACAAGGCCGAGACGGCCAAGCAATATGGCGACGAGCAGGTGTTGATTTGGCGCCGCAGCTACGACACGCCACCGCCGTCGCTGGACGTATCCGACCCACGCAGCGAACGCGGCGACCGGCGTTATGCCGGTCTCAAGGCAGACGATGTGCCATTGACCGAATGCCTTAAAGACACGGTTGCCCGCGTACTGCCGTTTTGGCACGAGACATTGGCCCCGGCCATCCAGTCCGGCCAGCGTATATTGATCTCTGCCCACGGCAATAGCATGCGTGCGTTGGTGAAGTATCTCGACGGCATCACTGACACCGACATTGTCGGGCTGAATATTCCAAACGGCATCCCATTGGCCTACGAATTGGATGCCAAACTCAAACCCATACGCAGTCAATACCTGGGCGATCCACAGGCGGCAGCCGCCGCTGCAGCTGCTGTGGCAACGCAAGGGCGTAGCGCTTGAACGGGCATGAGGAGCTACACGACTTCGTCCCGATGTGACGCGCCGCCTGCTCACGCCGTCGAACCGGCTGAGTACGCCACGTGACCGGCGACCAGGGTGTGCTGAACGCGTCCCGGCAGTTCCATGTTCGTGGATTCGAAGGCAAAGGGCGTGTGCCGGCCCTGACTCACCAGTTGCGATGGGTCCACGGCCCAGCGCTGGCCGGGGTCGAACACGCATACGTCGGCCACACCGCCCACGGCCAAACGCCCGGCGCTTGACCCGAGTGAACCCAGCGCCGTGCCGAGCACGCGCGCCGGCTCGCTGGTGATGACGGCGAGCGCTCGTTCCAAACCCACGTTCTTGTCTTCTCCCCACTTCAAAGCCAGGCTGAGCAGCAACTCCAGCCCCGTGGCACCAGGCTCGGCCTCGGCAAAGGGCAGCGTTTTTTCGTCTGCGCTGACGGGCGTGTGATCGCTCACCAGCGCATCCAGCGTAGCGTCGGCCAAGCCAGCGCGCAGCGCGTCGCGGTCTCGCTGTTGGCGCAACGGTGGAATCAACCGCATGGCCGAGTCGAAGTAGCCAATGTCCGTGTCGGTCAAGTGCAATGAGTTGATGCTCACGTCGGCAGTGACCGGCAACCTTTCCGCCTTGGCCGAGCGCACCAATGCCACCCCGGCCGCGCTCGAGATGCGGCAAAGGTGCACGCGTGCACCCGTTTCGCGTATCAGCTCAAACAGCGTGTGCAGCGCGACTGTTTCGGCGCTCACCGGCACACCCGAAAGACCGAGCCGCATCGCCACTGCTCCCTTGGCCGCCACGCCCTTGCCCAGCCATGGGTCGTGCGGGCGTATCCATACCGTGTAGCCGAAGGTGGCTGCGTACTGCAGCGCACGCTGCAACACTTGCGTATCGCGAATCGCCCTATCCGCTTGCGAAAAGCCGACGCAACCCGCCGCCGTGAGCTCGACCATCTCGGTCAAAGTCTCGCCGCAGAGTTGGCGCGTCAGTGCCCCGAGTGGGAACAGCCTGCAACGGCTGAGCTTGCGCGCGCGAAGCTTGAGCATTTCGACCAGCCCGGGTTCATCGAGCACGGGGTCGGTGTCCGGTGGGCACACCAAGCTGGTCACCCCCCCAGCCGCGGCAGCTTTGAGTTCGCTGTCCAACATGCCTTCGTACTCGTGCCCAGGCTCGCGCAAGCGGGCCGCCAAGTCAACCAAGCCGGGCACGACAATGCAGCCACTGGCGTCGATGCGGTGGTCGGGCTTGAAATCAGCCGGTGCCGTGGCGAGCCCGACGATGCGGTCATCGGCAATGGCAAGGTCGCCGGTCTGGTTCAACCCTGAAGACGGGTCGATCAAACGACCATTGGCGATCAAAATCTTCATGGCTCGTTGCCCGCGATGATGCTCATGACGGCCATGCGCACCGCAATGCCGAAGGTAACCTGCGGCAGGATGACGCTTTGATGACCATCGGCGACGGCCGAGTCGATTTCAACGCCTCGATTGATGGGGCCCGGGTGCATGACGATGGCGTCGGATTTGGCCAGCGCAAGTTTTTCCGGCGTTAGACCAAAACTCATGAAGAACTCGCCCGCGCTGGGCAGCAATCCGCCGCTCATGCGCTCGTTTTGCAGACGCAGCATGATGATCACATCGGCGTTCTTGACGCCTTCAGCCATGTCGTGGCAAACACGCACACCAAGCTCACGCAGGCTGTCGGGAACGAGCGTCTTGGGTCCGACGGCGCGCACCTCTGGTGTACCCAGCGTCGTGAGTGCGTGGATATCCGAGCGCGCAACGCGAGAGTGCAGCAAATCACCCACGATAGCGACAGTCAGCTGGGTGAAGTCGCGCTTGTAGTGGCGTATGGTGTACATGTCCAGCAGCCCTTGAGTGGGGTGTGCGTGCCACCCGTCACCAGCGTTGACCACATGCACATGCGGAGCGCAATGCTGGGCGATCAGATAAGGGGCGCCGCTCTCGCTGTGGCGCACGATGAACATGTCGGCATGCATGGCCGACAAGCTGGCGATGGTGTCGAGCAACCTCTCGCCCTTGGAGGCACTGGACTTGGCTATGTCGAGATTGAGCACATCGGCGCTCAAGCGCTTGGCTGCGATCTCGAACGTGGTCCGCGTGCGAGTACTGTTCTCAAAAAACAGATTGAACACGCTTTTTCCCCGCAGCAGAGGCACCTTTTTCACTTCGCGGTCGTTGACGCTCAGAAAAGTGCTCGCTGTGTCTAAGATATGCTGGATCACCGCTGCGGGCAGGCCGTCGATCGACAGCAGGTGAATCAGTTCACCATTGGCGTTGAGTTGCGGGTTGCGGTGATTGCTTCGCCGGCTCAACATCAGGCACCCCTGATGTTGAAGCTGACAGTACCCGACTCGTCCCGCGCCAGCGAGATGCGCTGCTCGCGAGACACCGTGACGCGGCCCGCGGCATACGCGGGCTGGATCGGCAACTCGCGCCCGCCGCGGTCTACCAGCACCGCCAGTGTGACACTGGCGGGCCGACCAAAGTCAAACAGCTCGTTGACCACGGCGCGGATGGTGCGCCCGGTGTACAACACGTCGTCGATCAGCAAGATGGGCCTGTCATTGACCTCGAAGGGCAGTCGCGTCGGATCGGCACCCGATGACAGCCCACGCGATGCAAAGTCATCACGATGCAAGGTGCTTGAAATCACCCCATGCTCCCCCGGGAGTTGCAAGTCGCGCTGCAAGCGTTCGGCCAACCAGGCACCACCGGACCAGATGCCGACCAATACCGAGTTGGCACGCAAGAGCGGTTTTACCCCGGCCAGCAGGTCAAGGTAGAGCGCCTCGGCATCCAGGTGCAGCGTACTCATGCCGAGCCGGTTTCGCGGAAAAACTGCTCTAGGATGATCGCCGCAGAAGCTGCGTCAATGTCGTTGGCTCCTGCTGCCTTGGCTTCGGTGGTGCTGTAGCGCTCGTCCACCTCGTGCACCGGGAGTCCGAAACGTCCGCCCAACTGCCGTGAAAAACGCTGTGCGCGGCGTGTAT
>JAOTTZ010000118.1 GCA_029864165.1 Burkholderiaceae bacterium | reverse complement strand
CGCGCCGGTGGTGCATTACTGTCAACCGGCGTCCGACTGCTTGCCCGACCCCGATGCGTGTTTGCTGACCGGCATCTTGCCGCAAACCTGCCTAGAGCGCGGGCTACCCGAACATGCGTTTGCCGCCGCCATAGAGAGCGAACTGGGCTTGCCGGGCACCACGGGCGTCGGCTACAACAGCCTACGCTTCGACGACGAAGTGACGCGCCACCTCTTTTGGCGCAACCTCATAGATCCTTACGCTCGCGAGTGGCAAAACGAATGTAGCCGCTGGGACCTGATGGATGTTGTGCGGTGCAGTTACGCACTGCGGCCCGAGGGCATTCGGTGGCCAAAGCACGATGATGGCCGCGTTTCATTCAAGCTCGCTCAACTGACCGCCGCCAACGGCATTGCGCATGAATCGGCACACGACGCCTTGTCGGATGTACGCGCGACGCTTGCGCTGGCGCGGTTGGTCAAGACCAAGAACCCCAAGCTTTTCGATTTTTGCCTCAAGCTGCGCAAGAAAGACGCCGTGCTGGCCGAGGTCGGCCCCCAAGGCGCCAGGCCATTTCTGCATGTCTCGGGCATGTACCCTAGCGAGCGCGGGTGTCTGGCCGTGGTGTGGCCGCTAGGGCCGCACCCCGTCAACAAGAACGAGTTGATCGTCTGGGATCTGGCCTCGGATCCGAGTGAATTGCTCGCCCTGGACGCGCAGACTGTTCGACTGCGCATGTTCACCAAGGCCGACGATCTGCCCGAGAACGTAGAACGGTTGCCGATCAAGACCATCCACATCAATAAGTCGCCTGTCGTCATTGGCCAACTGAAGACACTCAGCGCACAGACGGCCTTGCGGTGGGAGCTGGATATGGAACTGGCACTGCGCCACGCCAGCATCCTGGAGCAACATGGCCCATGGCCCCAGGCGTTCTGGGCCAATGTATTTACCCGCCCAACACCCGAGCCAGCGCGCGATGTAGACCAAGACCTCTACAGTGGATTTATCGGTACCGCTGACCGTCGAACGCTGAGCCGGCTGCGCAGTCTGGCCCCTGACGCGTTGGCCAAGCAGCGTGCGAGTTTCGAAGACTCTCGGCTCGAAGAGCTGCTGTTTCGTTACCGCGCACGCAATTTTTTCGACAGCTTGACCCATGCCGAGCGCGTTCGCTGGGAGCAGCACCGCAGCCAGCGCCTGCACGACGGCGTTGGCGGCGGGTTAAAGCTCGGTGAATTCTTTGCTCGCATTGATGAGTTGAGCACCGCTGCAGACGAGCATGCGTGCGCGGTCTTGGCGGCGTTGCGCGACTACGCCAAGCAAATTACGCCGCCACGGGAATGACGCACATAGACTTCGACCGAGCCACGGATTGTTGACAACGTCCATGCGAAGGCTGACGCACGCAGCATGGCTTGGCTTACACAACTAAAAATGAGACACAAAGCATGCTCACAGTAGATGATTACAAACGGCTTTTCACAAAGTAAAGTCTCTAGCAACGTGTTGGGCTGGAGGAGAAAACCATGAAATCAAAAGTCCATTAAATTGGCCAGGTCCAATGAGCGCCACGAGACCGGTCATTGCATCGAGCAGTGCTTCAAAGGTTGCAAGGTGGCTACAACGGCACTCGGCGCGGAGTATGCGTTGAGCAGCACGCCTTCGCCTGCCGGTACTGGGCCCGGTGCGACCAGACAGGCGCAGTCTTTGTCGACCGGGCGCAGACGAAAGAGCCGCTAAGCCAACACACCCAACACCGCCGCCAAAATTGGGCTGACCAGCAGTGGCAGCACAAAGGCGCCAGCCAATTGGTCGAAATGCACGTCGCCGCTGCCAAGGCCTGCGCCCGCGCCGACCAGCGCACCGAGCAAGGCATGCGTGGTGGAAACCGGGAACCCGAGTCTGGTCGCGATAAACACGGTGATGGCAGCGCCACTGGCGACCCCCAACATGAACAGCGGCGCACTGGTGGTAGCGTCCGGCACCAGGCCTTTGCCTGAGAACTGCTGCACCAAGGTCTCGGCCAATAGCCACGACGCCAGGCTTCCGGCCACCGTGGCGACCGTGGCGAACAAAAGCGCCTGGCGGTAGCTCAGTGTGGCCGACCCCCACACCGTGGCAAAGCCCTTGAAATTATCGTTTGCGCCGTTGCTGAAGGAAACGAACAACGCCGCAGCGACCAGTAGCCATTCCATTAATTTTTCCCTTCGTGACGAAAAACTCGGTCACAGGTGGCCGCCCCTCCCGCGACGCACGGTGTACGTATTGGACGGATACGTAGGGCCAGTTCTAACAGGCGAACATTCATTTTTCTCGCAGCGCTCAAGTTTCTGCACCGCATGACGCACCGCCATATAGTGAACTTTGACATGTTGGAAACTCGCGGCGGCCGTGTAGGTGCCCGCCAGATACACCCTTGCCATTGCGTCGTCGTGGTCTGTGTGTGGTACGGATCGAAGAGGCTTGGCGCTTGCGGGTGTGAAGCGTCCTCCCAATCAGCCCCCCGATACGGTGGACATACAGCTCATCGTCTCCGCCGGAATGGGCATCTTGCAAGGATCGACTGTCGCGCATTCTGGTGGTTATATATTCAACTGCGATGGCTGGAATTTATCCAGCGCCTTCCGCAGCGGGTTCAAAGGCACTGCCGACGAGGTAGTGTTCAGCAATACCACCAACGACGAAACGAAGACGTATGCACCTCACAGCGAGGTCCGCCGGCACGGTTCATCGGACCAGTTCTTGCCGCGGCGCGTCCCGCTTGACGCAGATGCTTTTGCCGAAGAAATTTTCGCAAAAGGCGGTGGCAATCTTCATCTTTACGGCCCGGTAGAACTCCCTGGTGTCTAGCGCACTGTCCAGGGTCAGGGGGGCGTAGGTTCCAACGTTCCAACAATTCCTTGTCACATTCGCTCTGGCCATCGTGGCGATTTGGCGAAATGTTTGAATGTTAGAACTGACACCGTTGTGTACGTGTGTTGTGTGTGTACGCCGCGGGCTCACGCAGTAAGCAGCGGGCTCGTGTTTCGGGTCGTCGCACTACCACGGCGCTGCGTGAAGCTGGCGGCTCGCAACGAGCCCGAATCGGCCAGCGGCGAGAAGAAGCCCATCAACAACCGGGTGCGGGCAACGCGGTTACCGGGCCACTACCCGCTGCGCCCTGATTCCCTCGACAGTCTTGCCCTTGCGCGCGCGCTTGCCGACGTAGCTTGCCAGCGCAGAACCCATCAGCAGTTCTTCCTTGGGCTTGCCGCCGCGGCCGGCACCGCTGACCAGCAAGGCTTGGTCGAATGCAGCCACGCTCACCAACGCGTCTTTTGCGTCCAGGTCCATGAGCTTCAGACCCCGCCCACCTTTGCTTTGCAAATTCAGTTCGTCGAGCGCGAACACCAGCAGGCGGCAAGTGAGCGACAAGCAGGCGAGCTGTTGCCCCAAGCCTTCGCCCACCGCACTCGGCGGCAGCGGTCGCTCGCCTTCTTCGAGCGCAAGAAAGGCCTTGCCTGCCTTGGGGCGGCTGAGCAAGTCACCCATGCGAGCCAGCAAACCGTAGCCCCCTGTGCCTGCGAGCACGAGCCGTTGTTCTGCATGCCCGGCATAGTAGTGCGCAGGTTGCGTGCCAGGCTCGAGTTCGATCAGCGTCGTGATCGGCTGGCCATCACCTCGGCCGCCGGGCAGCATACCTACCGCCGCCGAGTAAACGCGACCGTTGTCGCCGATGACGACCAGCGCATCCACGCTGCGGCACTGAAAAATGCCGTACAGCGCGTCGCCGGCTTTGAAAATGAGACTCGCCGCTTCGACGTCATAGCCTTTGAGCGCCCTCACCCAGCCTTTGAGGCTGACCACCACGGTGACGGGCTCATCGATCGGCTTGACCTCGGCAACAGCGACTTTTTCCGCCTGCACCAGGGTGCGGCGCGCGTCGCCGTACTGCTTGGCATCAAGCTCGATCTCCTTGATCACGGTACGCTTGAGCACAGCCGGGCTGCCGAGTATGTCTTCGAGCTTGGTCTGCTCGGTGCGCAGCAACGTCAGTTCCTGCTCAATTTTGAGCGCCTCCAGCCGCGCGAGCTGGCGCAGGCGGATCTCCAATATGTCTTCGGCCTGACGCTCACTCAGTTTGAAGGCCGTTATCAGCGCGGGCTTGGGCTCGTCAGCCTGGCGGATGATGCGTATCACCGCATCAAGGTGGAGCAGCACGAGTTGCCTGCCCTCCAGAATGTGTATGCGCTCCAGCACCTTCGCCAGCCGGTAGCGCGTGCGCCGCTGCACGGTGGCGAGTCGAAAGCCCAGCCACTCGACTACCATTTGACGCAAACTCTTTTGCGTAGGCCTTCGGTCTGCGCCCACCATCGTCAGATTGATTGGCGCCGAGTTCTCAAGACTGGTGTGCGCAAGCAGCGTGGTGATCAAGTCCTGCTGCTCCACGGTGCGCGTCTTGGGCTCGAACACCAGCCGCACCGCCGCCTCGCGGCCCGACTCATCGCGCACGGCGTCCAGCACCGCCAGCATGGTCGTCTTGAGCTGCACTTGCTCGGGCGTCAGCGCCTTCTTGCCAGCCTTGACCTTGGGGTTGGTGATTTCTTCGATTTCTTCCAACACTTTTTGCGCGCTGGTCAGCGGCGGCAACTCGGTGACGACCAGCTGCCACTGGCCGCGCGCGAGGTCTTCGACCGTCCAGCGCGCACGCACTTTCAAGCTGCCGCGGCCGCTGGCGTAAGCGGCGCGTATGTCGGCGGCACTGCTGATGATTTGCCCACCACCAGGGTAATCGGGCGCGGGGACATGCGCATACAAGGCGTCGTCGCTGAGCTTCTCATCTCTGAGCAGCGCCACCGCGGCGCCGGCCACTTCGCGCAGGTTGTGGCTAGGCACCTCGGTGGCCAGCCCGACCGCGATACCGCTCGCACCGTTGAGCAGCACAAACGGCAGCCGCGCCGGCAATTGCTTGGGCTCTTGCGTCGAGCCGTCGTAGTTGGCGACGAAGTCCACCGTGCCTTCGTCGATTTCGTCGAGCAACAGTCGCGCAATCGGCGCCAGCCGCGCCTCGGTGTAGCGCATCGCCGCAGCGCCGTCGCCGTCGCGTGAGCCAAAGTTGCCTTGGCCGTCGATCAAGGGGTAGCGCTGGCTGAAACCTTGCGCCATGCGCACCAGCGCGTCGTAGGCCGCCTGGTCGCTGTGCGGGTGATAGCGGCCCAGCACATCACCCACCACGCGCGCGCTTTTCACCGCCTTGGGGCCGCTGGCTGTGGTAAAGGCCAGCCCCAGCTGCTGCATGCTGTAGAGAATGCGCCGCTGCACCGGCTTTTGGCCATCGCACACGTCGGGCAGCGCGCGACCTTTGACAACGCTCAGCGCGTATTCAAGGTAGGCGCGTTCAGCGTAATGGGCCAGCGTGATGGCGTCGGGGTCGTCGCTAGCGCCGCCGGTGGGAATGAGGGTGAGTTGTTCGTTCATCTATGAATGGCACATCGCGGCTCGACACGCGGCGGGCGGTACGTCGTGGGTAGGTGTGAAGCCATGACCCGCAATATAGCGGGCGCTCACGCCGGAAGGCGATCTGATCGTCAACAATCGTTGGCGCCTCGATGCAGGCAGCCGAGTTCTTCGGCCGCTGGCCAATGCCGCACACAACGCGCAGAAGCGAGTGCTGTGATTGCGACGCGTCCAGCCACGTTCACACCGGGCCGTGCTACAAACAACCCAAAGCCTGTGCAGTTCCCGTGTAGGAAACTCTGTGACTGGCTGGGCGAAGTATGCAGGCGAACCTTCACTATTGCAGCGCGTGACAGAAAACCGATTCTGCGGAACTGAACTTTCAAGACTCGACCACCATGCGAGACACCCCTCTACCATCCACCAACCTGCTGGTGGCTTGCCTGTGCGCCCAGTGGTGTGACGTCTGCGGTGAGTACCAGACACTGTTCGATCGGCTGGCGAGCAAGTTGGCCGCACAGGTCAAGTTTCAGTGGGTGGACATTGAGGACCACGACGAGGTGCTAGGCGCGGTCGAGGTCGATGACTTCCCGACGCTGCTGATCGCGCGCGGCGATCGACCGGTTTTCTTCGGCACCGTCACAACGCAGGCGGCAACGCTTGCTCATCTTGTTCAAAGCGCGCTCGATCTCAGGCTCACGCCTCTCACCGATCCAACGCTGGAAGCGCTGGCGCAACGTGTGCATGAGTTAGCCTGCAAGGGCTAAGAACCTATCACACATCCACCTCAACCGCGTCACCGTACAACTCCATCAACTCGCGCCTTGCCGCAGCCTCGCCCTTGCCCATCAGCTTGGTCAGCGACTCGGCCGTGGTGGCCACGTTCAACGCGCCGTAGGTCACGGGCA
>JAOTTZ010000117.1 GCA_029864165.1 Burkholderiaceae bacterium | reverse complement strand
TTCGCCACGCGCATTGACAGCGCGGCCCAATACGCTGAAGGGGTAGGCTTTGTACGTACCGTCCACCTCGATACCCAGCACCCACTCCTTGAGTGGAAAGCGATCGTCGCGGTGCTGCACGTCGAAGATCAGCCTGGGTACGCTCGCATACCCCGCATACGGGTCGCGACTGTAGTCGCGGTCAAAACCTGTCTCCGTTGACAACACCTCAGTGTCGGGGTGGCGTCGCCGCCAATCGGCCCAGCTGGTATGGGACAGCGGTTCAGCCCGCAGTCGCGTCCTCTTGAGCGGGCCACTGATAGCTGTTTGCCGCAATTGCGACCACAGCGATTTGGTGGCACGGTCGTAGAGCAAGACGTCGCTGTTGTAGAGCAACCCCGAAACACCGAAGCTGGTAGCGCCGGTGCGCAGCTCGGCGTCAAAGGCCATGCCGGTGCCACACAGTGGACAGTAGGTGACGACCACGGCGCGGCCAGCGAACTTGTCGTTGACCACTTCATGCCAGTTGAGAATGCGCACTGGATAGGCGCGCGCGATACCGTTGAGCGCCATGCCGAGCACGCGGTCCTTGTCGGCGAGTTGGGCCACATCGGCCGGCACGAATTTCGGATGGTCGATGGCGGGTATGCCGTCCCTTGGAGGCCCGCCACGCTGAATGGTATGGATCGGAACGATCGCATCCGCGACGTCGAAGCCATTGAATCTCGCCGGATCAGGCCCGGCCGCGTGCGCCGCACCCATGCTCCACCCGACAGCAAACCATAGAAGCCACCGGGGAATCGAGCAGTGCACCAACGACTGGTACAGCGCTTTGCAACGCGGGTTGGCAAGTGGTTTCATACGGGTCTCCATCGGCGCCGGTGCGCTGGCAGGTCGTCAGGCATGCGGTGTCGGCCCTCGCCTGCCGAACGCATGCTCGTAGACGGTTAGACGTTGCAACGGGTTTGCTGCTTACACCGCCAAGACGGCTCACTCTGGTGACGGACCCTAACGATGAACGTCGTCGCAACGCCGCGTTTGTCGAAGTGAAATCTACCGCCTATCAGTATCAGTACGAGATCGGCATATCGACGCAGTATGCCGCGCAAACGCGTGCTGCGCAAAGGCAGTACGGCGATTCAGCGTCACTCGGTAATGAACGGTTTAGCCAGGATAGACTGCATTCGTGACGCAAAATGTCACTGCAATTTTGAAACAGGTTGTGCGTAAGCATTCACATCAAACTCTCATGATTGCCAGCCAAAATCGATTCTTCGACTTCGCGCGAGACAAATTCAATCGAATCGAGGAATTTGCTTCCAACGACTTGGCGCTGCATAGGAAGGTGCTCTACGTTACATACATCGATTCGCTTAGCGCCCTCGTATATCCTGCGTACAGGCAAAACCGATCCCGCTTTACCGAGTTCGTGATCAAGTTTGGAAATTGGGCAAACGCTGAGCGTGTTTGCACTCCGCATCTTGCGCGGGCCCTTAGCCTGAATCCGGACCCAGCATATGACAAGATTCGCGCACTCGTGCATGAGAAGCTTAGTGCCTGGCGTCTCTGCAGTCATGTCGAGCTCTCGGCCGATCTTGAGGCGAGCGTGGTTGGAACACACTGGCCAAGCGGCAAGCATTATGACCAACCTGTTGAAGGAGAAGCGTGGACGCGCCTGAAGCATGTGGAACTGCTCTACGCTTTCCGAAACTCGCTCGTTCACGACTTTCGCCAGCTTGGCCCGGGCTACGACCTTCCAGAGGATCACGATCCTTACTACACAACCACGCACACTGTCTCGGGTGAAGACAAGACTGGGAGCTTTCATTGGGAGCTTGTGTATCCAGAAGCGTTCTTGCGCCATCTCGCCGATACCGCTCTTCTTGCCACCGAGACACATGTGTGTGCCAATCAAATTAACCCCGCTGATGTGCTCAAAACAGGGAAATACTGGGTTACAGCGCTAAACCGGTGAAGGCTAACGAATAAGGTTAGATCGTCCAACTGCTCCTTCCACGGGACGGCCTTCGGCATCCGTCGAATGCATTCGTTCGACCCCCGTCCCTTCGTTACTTGCAAATATGTATTTTATATGCATAATTGAGCATGGAGTTTGAGTTCGACTCAGCCAAGGCGCGTAGCAATCTTCGCAAACATGGTGTGAGCTTCGCTCACGCAGAGCAGGCACTTCGCGATGTATGGGCGGTAACGATCGAAGATCCGGATGCAGAAGGTGAGCAACGTTTTATCACTCTGGGTACGGACGCGTTGGGACGCGTACTGGTGGTTGTGCATACCCAACGCGACAAGCGGACGCGTGTAATTTCCGCTCGAAAAGCATCTCGTGGCGAATCGGAGCAATACCATGCGTGATGAATACGATTTCAGTAAGGGCAAGCGAGGTCCCGTCATAGCTTCGCGGGGAAAGACGCGCATTACCATAATGCTTGACGACGATGTCATTGAAGCATTTCGTGCCCGTGCAGACAGCTCGGGCACAGGTTACCAAACACTCATCAACTCGGTGCTGCGTAAAGCAATCTCCGGCTCCCAAGAGACGCAAAAGCCGCTTACGATAGCAACGCTACGCCGCGTCCTGCGTGAGGAGCTTCGGGCATCGTGACCGCAAGGCGCAAGTGCCGAACCCCTCGTTCTAGCGGACATTCGAAAGCGTAGTTTTCGAGTGCCCGCTGAACTGTTTCGTCACGCTCAACACGAGGAAACACGTCATGCCGAATCATCCCGTGGTTTCACGGCACGAATGGACTGAGGCCCGCAAAGCACGGCTCGCCAAGGAAAAGGAACTGACCCGTCTGCGCGACGAGCTGGCCTGGAAGCGCCGCGAACTGCCTTGGGTGAAGGTGACGAAGCGCTATGTCTTCGAGGGGCCGAACGGCCAGCAATCGCTGGACGATCTGTTCGCCGCCCGAAGCCAACTCATCGTGTACCACTTTATGTACGGCCCAGACTGGGAGGAAGGCTGCCCCAGCTGTTCGTTTTGGGCCGACAACTTCGAGGGCATTCCCGTACACCTCGCGCACCGCGATGCGACGCTAGTCGCTATCTCCCGAGCGCCGCACGGGATGCTCGAAAGCTACCGTCGGCCGATGGGTTGGACGTTTGCCTGGTACTCGTCACACGGCAACGACTTCAACTTTGACTATCACGTGTCGTATACACCTGAGCAGATCGCATCCGGCGACGCCGAGTACAACTACCGACCCACCAAGGTGCTGGAGGAACTGCCCGACATCAGTGTGTTCTACCGCGACGAAATCGGCGACGTGTACCACACCTACTCAACCTACTCGCGCGGTTTGGACATGCGCATAGCGTGCAAAACTAAACTTGTTGGTCAGGATCAGCTACTCAGTCTGGTCCGAGATAGTCAAGCTGTTTGCGCATGCTGCCGCACTGGACCAGGCCCATTGGAAGTTGTAGCCACCGAGCCAGCCGGTCACGTCAACGACTTCGCCAATAAAGTGCAGCCCTGGCTGGCGCCGGCTGGCCATCGATTGCGAGCTCAGTTCGCGCGTGTCGACCCCACCCGCGGTGACTTCGGCCTTGCGCCAGCCTTCGCTGCCCTTGGGCACAACCCGCCAATGTTGTAACCCTAGGGCCAGCCGGTCGAGAACGCGGTCGCGCGCTTGCGGCATCGGCGTGTCCGGAGCGATCCCGCCGCGCGCCAGCCATGTGTCGGCCAAGCGCTTGGGCAGATGCGTAGCGAGTTCGTTGCCGAGCTGGCGCTTGGACACGGGCTTTGCCGATCGCAGCGCCGCTGCGAGGTCTCGCCCTGCAGTCAGATCGATGGCAAGCGCCTGACCTGCGCGCCAGAAATTCGAGATCTGCAACACAGCCGGGCCGCTGAGGCCGCGGCGCGTAAACAACATGTCTTCGGTAAAGTGGCCACGCTGTCTAGCATCGGCACCATCGTTTTCGATGCCGACTTCGAGCGACAGCCCCGCCAGCGCGGCGAAAGCTTCCCAGACTTGTGCATCAAAAATCAGCGGCACCAGCGCTGGCCGCGGCGCAATCACGCGGTGACCAAACTGTCGGGCGATGCGGTAGCCGAAGTCGGTGGCACCGATCTGCGGAATCGACAGCCCGCCGGTCGCAATGATGACATTGGTCGCCGTCACACTGCCGCGATCGGTATCGAGTTCGAAAGTCTCGGCGCCGTGCCGCAGCGCTTGTACGGTGCAGGGCTGCCAGCGCGTTACACCACCGGCTTGGCATTCGCTTAACAGCATATCGATGATTTGCTCGCTCGACCCATCGCAAAACAGTTGGCCCTTGTGCTTTTCGTGGAACTCAATGCGATGGCGCTGCACCAGGGCGATGAAGTCGGCGACACTGTAGCGTGCCAACGCCGAACGGCAGAAGTCGGGGTTGTCCGAGAGGAAGTTGGACGCCGCGGCGTCACGGTTGGTGAAGTTGCAGCGCCCGCCGCCCGAAATTCGGATCTTCTCGGCAACCTTGTCGGCATGGTCGATCAACAGCACGCGCAGGCCGCGTTGCCCGGCGATGCCAGCACATAACAAACCGGCAGCCCCGGCACCGATGACGATGGCGTTCCAATGCATGATGGCAGTAATCTATTGCACGCCAAGCGTGCGCTGCACATAGCCTACAACCTCCATCGACAAATGGTTGCATCCCCGACAAGGCCCCGCGAAGCGCAGGCAATCACTTTTTAGAATAGAGTGCCGGTTGTAGTAGTCAAACATGCGCAACAATCCTTGATGTCCTCTCCCAATCACTTTTTCAGAAACCCTGCGCGATTGTTTGCCGCCGGCACATCGGTTCTGTGGGCCTGGCGAATTGTTTTATTGGTCGTGGTCTTGGCGGTGAGCTATCTCGCGCTGACGCCAACACCACCTTACGGCGTGAGTACCGGATGGGACAAGCTGAATCACGGACTGGCCTTCGCGGCGCTATCGCTGTCAGGCTGTTTTGGTTTTTCGAATTCCCGATTCATGACCCTGGGCGCGATCGGCGCAATATTGGCCTATGGCGGCTTCATTGAGATCGCGCAGGCGTTTGTCCCCGGGCGCACCGCTGAGTGGGGGGATTTTGTTGCGGACGCAGTCGGGACGCTGCTCGGCGCCACGGTTGCGTTGAGCGCCCTCAAGTCCGCCCGCAATCCCGTGAAGAGCCGGGCGTGAGCGTCCGACGGTGGTCGAACTGGCATGGCCTCGGTGTAGACACTTGTGAGCCGCCGCTGACCAAGAAGCTGCCCTGGTGATTCAACTCTCATCAGACGCCGGCCCGCAGAGCGTGGCCGGGCCGAGGGCGGCCTTATTGCGCAACCGGTTCCTTGCACAGGGCATCGAAGTCTCTTGTTCATCCTGAGGCGGCGTCTAGGCCACGCTACACTGCACCCTAGCCCGATATAACCGTCTGTGCACGCTCGACTGTCGCGAGTTGCGCGGACGGGTTTTTAGCGCGTGCGCATTCAACTTGCTGACCATGAAGCTACTGTTCGATTTTTTGCCCATCGTGTTGTTCTTTGCCACGTTCAAGTACGCTGAACGGCATGCTGAATGGGCATCTCAGTTCGCTTCCGACCGTTTTGGTTTCCTGGTCTCAGGTGGTGTGGTCGGCGTCGTGGAAGGCCCCGTGCTACTGGCCACGCTGGTGGTGATTGTGGCCACGCTGGCGCAGGTCAGCGTGATGATGGTGCGCCGCCAGAAGATCGACATGATGCTGTGGATCAGCTTGGTGCTGGTGGTGGTGATGGGTGGCGCGACAGTTTGGTTTCACAACGAGACGTTTATCAAGTGGAAGCCCAGCGTCCTGTACTGGGCGATGGGCCTAGCGTTTGTGCTCGGCCAAGCTGTGTTTCGAACCAACCTGCTGCAAAAATTGCTGGGGCATCAGCTCACTTTGCCTGCACCGGTTTGGTTGCGACTTAACGTGGCTTGGGTCGTTTTCTTCGCGGTCATGGGCGTGCTCAATCTGTATGTGGCGTATAACTTCAGTACCGACGCCTGGGTCAACTTCAAACTTTTCGGTGGTGTGGGCTTGATGCTGGTGTTCACCCTCGGTCAGGGTTTGTACTTGAGCCGCCATATCGAGCCTCCCGAAGGCGCCGCAGACACTTCCCCGAAGCTGCCTTGACTTGCGCCGTTCTGCGCAGTGGCAACTTTTCTGGGCATCGCTACGTTTCGCGCCCAGCCGCAGACCCGAACGCACCGACTTTGTTTGTACCCGTAAGAGCGAATCACAATACCTGGAGTTATCTGTAAATGGCCGTGACCGCCGAAGACATTGAAGTTGCGCTGCGTCAGCGGTTCGCACCATCGTTTCTGGAGGTGCAGGACGACAGCAGCAAGCACGCTGGACACGCCGGCGCGC
>JAOTTZ010000116.1 GCA_029864165.1 Burkholderiaceae bacterium | reverse complement strand
GCTTCGTCTGACGCAAGGACGCTGAGCGTGGGCGGGGCGCTGGTGTCGGCCAGAATGGCCGCGCGCAGTTGTTTGGCGTGCGCTGTTTGGTCAGCGATGAACTCGTCGCGCGTCAGCGGCGTGGCCGTACCCAGGGTGTCGAAGCGAAATGGCATGGCCAGCGCTTCAAGCTTCGTAATGTGAACGCCTGGTTCGTGGGACAGGAACTTCGAGGTCAGGCCCGTGGAGATCTTGTCAAGGTCGTTCACGCCGCCGGCGAGCAGACCCTGTTCCCTCCAGTCCGGCCGGATCGCATAGAGCTTGGCGCGCAAGCCTTCAAAGTCGTAATTGATCCATTCCGCCAGGCCCGGGTAGGTCTGTACATTGAAGGTCGAGCCGACGAAGCCGCCGGCGCCGACGTCAAACGCATACCCGGGCGCCAGGTTCCAGCCCTGGGTGTTAACGCTGCCGTCCAGCGCTGCCCAGGGGATATCGGCGCGCAGTGCGTTGGTCGGTGTCGTCCCGTAGCTTTGGGTATTGCCCAGGCCTTCGGCAATGGCGCCTTCGGGTTGACCGCCTACGTTGGCGCCAAAGACGACATAGGGCAGGTTCAAACCCTCTAGCACGTACTCGCTGTTGCCCATGTCGGTTGCGCCGACGTCAAAGCGCACGTAAGACGTGTCGACATTGGACAGGCTTTGTAGGCTGACGCTGTAGGTTGCCGCGTCACCGGGGGCGATGCTGCGCGGGCCGCCTATGCCGATGGTGACGTCGGTTTCGATGGCACGTTCGACCAGATAACGATAGGGCTCGGTGATGCGCTGGCCGTCTGGGTTGATGACGGTCACGTCGTACAAGCCGTGCGGTACGAAGCGCAAGTCAAAGACGGCGCGGATGTGAGTAGCGTCCAGTACCTGCCAGCGCTCGGGCTCGATCTCAAACTCGCCCGGCCGACTGAGTTTGACCAACGCGCCCGCAGCAAAACGAGCACCGAAAATGTCCATACTCACCCAGCGATGATCGTCGTCGCCGGTACCACCCTGGTCAGGCGTGATACGCGTGATGGCCAGCGGCAGCAGGTCGGCGCGCAGGGTCGCCAGCGTGCCGCCGGCGAGTTGGCGCGGGCGCAGCAGCACGTAGTAGTCGCCTGCCTTGGTGGCAGAAATCAACACCTCTTGGTCTGGCGACACTGGGTTGCTGTAGGCGGCGTCGAAGGCAAAGCCATTGGGAACATCATTCCAACGGATATAAAGTTCGTTGGCGCCATCAGCGGCGTTGGCGTCGAGTTTGACGCGCAGTGTTTCGCCCGCAGCGACGCTGACCTTGTACAACTGCGCCTCGCCAGTGCCCAGCGTGGTGGCCAGCGCGGCGCCGACGGTCAACGCCGGTACCTCTACGTTCAGTGTTGCGCTTGATGCCGTGCGATTGTTGGCCTCTCCCGGGGGCAGGTTCAAGCCGGTTTCGGTGTAGGTGACATTGCCTTCAAAGACCTCGTTGAACAGGTCGGGCCGCACAATCACGCGCCAAGTACCGTCTTTGAGCGGCGGTAGCTTTACTTTCAAGCTCCCGGTGTAGCTGCCGTCGGCACCTACGTCACCCACGTGCGCCACCTTGCCGAGCAGGGTGTCGGAGAGGTCCCAAGCGTTGTCGGCAGAGAGGTACAGCGCGTCGGTCCAGCGGCCATACGCCGGGTTGATCGAGGCGTTGCTGACGGTGAAGGTGATTTCTACTTCGTCGCCGACCTGGCCGCTTGCGGGCACCACGACGTTGGTGACCTGCAGGTCGGCTGGAGGTGGGGTCTCGATCAACATGGGCTGCGCGGCGGCGGCGTTGTTGTTGTCCTCGAACCCAAACTCAATGACGCGACCGCTCTCGCCCGAGCCCCAGGCGCGCGCAGGGTCGGTGACCACGAACACGTAGTACGGCCCCTCTAGGTCGCGCGGCGCGGTGAAGTTGAGCGTGGCTTCGTAGCTGGCTGCGACATCGAGGCCACCGCTGTGATTCACGTAGCCGAGGTAGCGGTCTTTGTCGATGTCGAGGAAACGGTCTTTCGAAAGATAGACCATGTCGTACCAACTGCCTTGGTCCGTGGGGGTCTTGCCGCCTTTGTTCTCGACGCGGTAGGCAACAGCGAAGGCCTGGCCGGCCAGCACCGAGTCGGGCGCCGTCACCGAGGCCACCTGCAGATCGGGAGGCGTTGCCAGGGTGATGGGCAATGCAATCTGCGCCACGTTGTTACCTTCGTCTGGGAATTCCTTGACTACGTCTGTGTCGCCCCGCAAACCGTTGACCTTGGCAAGCCCGGCCCGGACCGTACTTTCGCCGTTGACACCATCGCGCCAAGTTGGGACATCGGCCATAACGATGAGTTTGAAGTCGCCGCTGATCGACGAAGGCAAGGTGAAGGTCGTCGAGTTGGTGTACGACTCGCCGGGCTGCAGGAAGCGCGGCTTGCCGTCGCTATCTGTCAAGCTAGTGAACCGCGCGCGGAGCCGAATTTCCGAATCAGTGCCACGATCGACCACTGGGTAGTCGCCGGGGTCCAGCGTTGCGTCACGCGATAGGTGGGCCCCGTCAAACCAGCCCGACACGCGCGTCTCACGGGTGCCGCGGTTGGTTACCGTCCAAGTCGCAGTGATGGCCTCACCCGACGAAGGGTTGGGATTGGAGACGATGATCGAGTCGATTTGCAGGTCCGGCTCGCGGTAGGTCACATTGAGCGTGCCTTGGCCTAGGTTGTTGTCGTTGCGTGCGCCCTCAAACACGCTCACGCTGTAGAGCTTGTCACGACCGGCGTCATTACTATTGCCGACCAATTGCTCGCCCTCTGCACGCTTGTCGTTTGGTTGATTGCTAAAGTAAGGTGCGAGTTGTCCCTGAGAATGAAGTGCGTCGGTGATGACGTAGATGAAATACTGCCCGTCGGTACCCGGCGGCAGGCGTAGCCGGGCGGTCGTGGTGTAGCTTGCCCCCGCCGCAAACGCGGTGGCTTGGGGATGCACCACCGAACCGATTTGCGTGGCGCGGCCAGGGATAAATTCTGGGTCGGCGCTGAAGTAAATGTTGTCAACCCAACCACGCGTGCCGGCCCAGACGTCGGCACCAAAGTTGGTCACGGTCCAAGTGACATTGGTTTCTTCGCCAGAGACGTTCTCGGATTCGGTGACCACGCTCGTGACGCGCAGATCGGCGGGGTGGTTGTCAACTTGCGAAGTGGCAGCGACCGCGTTGTTGCTTTCGTCGATCTCGCGGACGCTGCTTTGTGCATCGGTCTCGACGACGATGAAACCGGCGCTGATCGATAGCGCTAGTGCAATGGTTTGCGCGGTGGTGTAGCTTTCGCCCTGCCCTAAGGTACGCTGCTGGCGATATTCGCCCAGCAGCCACCTCACCTTAGCCTGGCTAAGGTCTGCGTTGTCGGTAAGCCAGACTTTGTCGGTCCAGACAGCGTCGAAAGCGTCGCCGCGGTTCTGTACGGTGTAGCTAAAGGTGTAGTCGCCCCCAGCGGTTGCGGTAGGAGTACCTTCTACCTGCGTTACCACCAAGTCGGGCGGCGTAATGCCAAGCACGCTGACCTCACGCGCCTTGTAATTGTTGTTGTCGATTTGGGTCGCATCGTCTGGGTTGATGTTGGACGTAAGCGTATCTTCAAGAATCGCGTCGTAGCTGTCGCTCCAAACGGTGATGTAGTACTGGCCCGAGCGCAGCTTGTCTGGAATCTGCACATTGAGCGTACCGAGGTAATCCTCGTCCACCGCCAAGTGGCCCGTGTGCGTGAGCTGGCCGATGCGAATATCGCCCTTGCTAGGTGACGGCCGGCGCTTGTCTACCGCAAGCCAAACGGTGTCGGTCCAACTGTTGACCGCAGCGCTGTCACCCAGCGTAGTGGCCGAGCCCAAGTTGCCGACCTTGTAGCGCACTTCGACCGTCGCGCCATGCACCACCTGGTCAGGCGCGACCACGTCGCTAGTTACCAGGTCGGCAAACGGAACAGGGTCGATGTGGAAACGCTCGGCGTGAACGTTGTTGCCCTCGTTGGGGTATTCGTCAATGCGATTGGGCCCGTCGGCCACCACGATCATGTTGGCATCACCGCGGTAGCGAATGGGGATGTTCACCGCGGCGACGTCGGTGCTGTAGCTCTCGCCCGGAGCCAATGCTGCACCGCTGCTGACGCTGCCCAGAAGCACATCGTCAGCACTGACAATGCCATCGAGCGACAAGTAGACGTAGTCGTTCCACTGACCCGAGGTAGCCTCGGCGCCCATGTTGGCCACCGTGAAGCGCAAGGCCGCCGTCGTGCCAGCGGTGACGTTCGTGGGCGCTGTGACACTGCTCACGCGCAAATCCGGGCGTGGGTTGAGCCTGACTACCATGGCGTCCGTGGACGTTGCCGCGTTGTTGTTTCGCGCCGCGCCGTGCTCGTAGACTTGTATCTTTGAAGCGCTGCCCGCCAAGCTGTTAGTCGCCACCCGCAGCCAGTATCCGCCTTGTATTTTTGACGGCAAGCGAACTTGTTCAGTACGTGTGTATTCCTTACCTGCATCGAGGCCACGGTCGTAGGTGAAGTTGCCGAGTACGACCGTGTTGTCTAGTGTGTCGACCAGCTGCACCGTGTCTTGCCATTGGCCATCAGCACGAGCCTCGCCATCGTTGAGCACGGTCCAGCTCACATCGACCACGGCGCCCTCTTGCGCGGTGGTCGGTACCGTGACGGAGTCTGGCTTTACTTTCAGGTCTGGCGACGGCGACAACTGCACCGGCACGGCCAGCGAACTGCCGGTGTTGTTGTTGGTGTAGATGAATTCGAAAGGCCCGCCCGTGGATACGTTGAGATACCACTGCCCCGAGATCCCCTGGGGCAAGGTTACTTCAATGCTGCGACCGTACGAAGCATCTTTCGCCATCTGGCCCAGGTGACCGGCCGAACCGAGGTTGTGGCGGGTGCCACTGCCCTCGACATTTCTGCTGAGCCAGACCGAATCGCTCCACGTGCCTTTGTCCGTGATGCCGATGCCGCGGTTGGCGACCGTCCACTCCACGGTGATGGCGCGACCACTGAAGGCCTCGCTGGGTGTGCTCACCGATTCCACGACCAGGTCGGCGTAGGGAATGGGCATGACGTCCATCGCCTCGGGAGCGCTGGCTTCGTTGTTGGCTTCTTGGCCGTTCTCCCATACCGCGCCTGTCGCGTCGGTGCGCACCACCACCGTGCCGTGGCGGCTGAGGGCGGGGCCAAAGCGGTAGTTCACGCTGTCGGTGTAGCTGGCACCCACCTCCAGACCACCGGTGTGCAGCACTTCGCCGAGCACAATGTCATCGCTATCACCAATGGTCGTGTTGGTCGTATAGACAACGCGGTCGGTCCAGCTGGTCGTGCGGCCAACGCCGGTACCAAGGTTGGTGACCGTCCACTCCACGGTAACCGATGCGGGGTCGTCGATCACAAGCGTTGGCGCGCCCACCGACAAGACGGCTAAGTCGGCGTAGTAGTCGCGCGCGATGTCCACTGATAGGCTGTCGAGATTGTTGGCCTCGCCGGCGCTGCCTTCGGCGTTGGCACTGGCAGCGTCGGTCACAACAAGCAGGCGCCACGCCCCTTCTAGGTCCACTGGCAGTTGGAAGCTGATCTCGCCGTTCTCAGTGGCCCCGGCGGCCAGACTGGCAAGCACCCGCTCGCCGAGCTTGGTGTCATCGGTGCTCACCACGCCGTCGCGCGAGAGGAAAACGGTTTCACGCACGTCGGTCGCATCTGCCGCGCCGGCGTTGACCGTGCTCCAGCGCAGACTGACCTGCTCACCGCCTTGCAACAAACCGGTGCTAGCCAAGTCACTCACCATCAGGTCGGGTGCGGCAATCGTCACGTCAAGTACGCTGATGTTGTCGGCTTCCGAAGACTCGCTCACATGGTTGCCGTGATCAACGACCAGCTCCAGCCGCCATTGCCCGGCTGGCACGGATGGCACGACGACGCTGGCGCTTTGTGCCTGACTGCCACCGGCCTTGATCGAACGGAAGGAGAAAGCGTTGGACAGGACTTGGGTCGGCAAATTTCCCGTGGTATCGACCAGACGAATTTCCTCGGCAAATCCGGCGTTCAGGTCGTCATTGCCAACATTGCGCACCTGGTAATCCACTTGCACAGTCTGGCCTACGCGCCAATCTGGTGGCGCACTGAGCGACTCCACGACCAGGTTGGGCCGCGGCTCGGGTTGCACCTGTGTTGCACTGCCGGCCGCCACGACGTTGTTGTTGGTTTGGCCCGGCTCGTAGACCGCGCTGAAGGCATCGGTGCGCACGATGAAGTAACCTTCTCCCACGGCGTCACGCGGGATAGTGGCGTCCAGCGATGCGGCATAAGTCTCGCCGACAGCAAGCGCGCCCACATGCGTCACCGAA
>JAOTTZ010000115.1 GCA_029864165.1 Burkholderiaceae bacterium | reverse complement strand
TCCACTAGACTGTTTGTGTCCGGGCTCAGCCTCGCAATAGCTTTGGCTATTGCTGTGGTTTGCGCCTAGCTACAGGCCCAAACGCATCGGTTTTATAAGTACCGCATAGCATGCAACACTACACTAGCCGGGAACAACCGCGCAGGGTGCCTCGCCGCGACACAACATGGTCAAAGTGCCGCCTTTCTTGGTGACGGCAAATGAGGTTTCACTCTCGCCGCGCCGTGGCAACTCAACGCCGTCGGTCCCTTGCTTCCTAAGGTTTTTGTCGGTGTCTGGCAATGTATTCACATAGGTCAGCTTGACTGTCCCAGACTCAAGCCGAAGCTTCAGCGTGCGCATTGACTCTGACCCCGCCGGCACTGTCACTTTGCGCACGCCTTTCGCTGCGATGGCATAGCGTGGTTCAGGCAATTCAATGCTGGGACCCGCAGCACTGAAGACGCTGCGCATGCGCTTGATGGCTTGTTTATGCTCATTAGCGCAAGCCTCCTTGCCTTCAGTCCCTTTGCAATCAGAGCTAGGCTGTTGCCCTCGCCCATAAAGCACAAACCCAACGAACAATACCGACACCACGCCGAGCGCAATGAGGGCGATCTTCTGAGACCGTGTCATTGTTCAGGAACCTGCTTGCCTTGAAGCTTGAGCTGTTGGAGTTGAACTCGCGTCGCTCGGTTGATCTCAAGGGTCGCGCGAGCTGTGCCCGAGCACTTGACCCATGTGATGCGGTCGCATGATGGGTCACGGCACACCTGCTTGGACGACCAGACGACGGTCGGTGGGCTGTCCATCGCCATCCGGAAATCAACCGCTGCAGCCATACCCACGGACTGACAGTAAGCATCTGCAGCGGGCTTTCCACAATTGTTGCCCCACTCGCGACATATGTCGAGCGCCAACTTTTCCCTTCCCACTTGCACCCTGGGGTCGTTGAACTCTCGGGTGGGTACAGGCTTGGGGGGCGGCGGTGGTTGCCGAGCGGGTTCGCTCGCTGGGGGTTCGGGGGGTGCCGCATCGGGCTTGGGATCGCGCAACACCAGGTAAAGGACCACGCTTATCACAAGCAATACCACCAGCGCGACAATCAACCAAACCCACCAGAGACTTTTCTTGGGTTCGGCGGCTTCAACCGCAGGCACAACCACGGCAATGGCCGGCCCTTCGGTAAAGTCCTCCTCTGGATTGGCAACAGACAGCGCGTCCAGGCGTACCCGAAACCGTCCAGGTGGGGTACCCGGCGGAACCTTGACCACCATCTCCACCTGATGCGTAAAGCCGGCAGAAAAATCACGTTCGAACTCGCCGCTGACCGAGAGCCAGCCGGCCTGCGCGGAATCGAGCGCTCGGGCACGCAACGTGCCGCGCTGTGGCTTGGTCGTTGTATTGGTTACGGTAAAAACCAGCTTACCTTGACCGCTCGCCCCCAGTGTCAAGACGTCGGTTGTGGTCGTAATGTCAAACAAGCGTGCCATGGCAGCATTCCCTTGCAGTCTTGGGGTTCAAATTAAGGATAGGATATTCAACAACACGATGCAACCATTTTCGGGTGCGGTGCCATCGTCGGTCAGCAACTCGCGACGCGGCAAACGTGGGTGGAACAGTCAACTGGCAGCAGCGCGACGCTGGGTCGTTACTCTAATCGAACTCGTTCACCGGGCCCTTGCGGGAGTTGTGATAGGTTCTTTAAAGCTGCCGCGCGCTGGCGTTTCTGGTCGTGCCGGATGACCCACGCGGCGCGACCCGGAATGCCAAATACGCAACACTGCACTAGAATTCCACGCTTTGCGGATCGGCTGCCGATCCGACACATGCGGGGAGCATATGCTGCCCTGTCTTCCCCTCGGTGAAGCGCGGGTGGCGAAATTGGTAGACGCACCAGGTTTAGGTCCTGACGCCAGCGATGGTGTGGGGGTTCGAGTCCCCCCCCGCGCACCAGCAACCAGCAATGAATAAGGAAGGTTTGTAAGGTAAGTCATGGCAGTCACAGTTGAAATGTTAGGCAAGCTTGAGCGCCGCATCAGGCTGACACTGGCTGCAGAATCGATCAGCTCGGAGGTGGAATCGCGCCTGAAAAATCTCTCGCGCACCGTCAGGGTAGCTGGCTTTCGCCCCGGGAAGGTGCCGCTGAGTGTGATCGCGAAACGCTATGGCGGCTCGGTTCATCACGAGGTGATGAGCGACAAGGTCGGCAAGGCGTTTGCCGCCGCTGCGGCCGAGGCCCGGGTCCGCGTAGCCGGTATGCCACGAATTTCAGAAGCCGAAGGCGCGTCGTCAAGTGACCTGGCTTTCGACGCCACTTTTGAGGTTTACCCGGAAGTCCAGCTCGGCGACCTGAGTGCCGTTGCGGTGGAGCGCGTCTCCAGCGAAGTGACTGACGCTGCTGTTGACAAGACGCTAGAGATACTTCGTAAACAACGCGGCAATTTCACACAACGTCCGCTGACCGATCCAGCCGCCGAGGGCGACCGCGTCACTATCGATTTTGAGGGCAAGATCGATGGCTCGGCCTTCGATGGCGGCAAAGCGCAAGACCACCAGTTCGTCATCGGCCAAGGCCAGATGATCGCTGCTTTCGAGGCGGCAGTTCGGGGTATGAAGGTGGGGGAGTCCAAGACTTTTCCGCTGCGGTTTCCCGACGACTACCAGGGAAAAGACGTGGCGGGCAAGGAAGCCGACTTCCTGGTTACGCTCAAAAAAGTCGAGGTGCAGCACTTGCCCACGGTGGATGAGGCGTTTGCTAAATCGCTGGGCGTCAAGGATGGCACCATTGAGGCCCTGCGGGCCGATATACGGCGCAACTTAGAGCGTGAGCTCAAGTTCCGCGTGTTGGCGCGCAACAAAAACGCGGCGATGGACGCCTTGATCAAGAGTGTGGAGTTGGACGTGCCGGTCTCGCTGGTCAACGCCGAGGCGCGGCGATTGGAAGAGGGGGCGCGCGCCGATTTGAAACGGCGCGGCGTTAAAGACGCGGACAAGCTACCGATTGCCCCCGATGTTTTCATGCCGCAGGCCGAACGTCGCGTGCGGCTGGGGCTGGCCGTAGCGGAATTGGTTCGCGCTCACAACTTGCAAGCCAAGCCCGAGCAGTTGCAGTCGCATATCGAAGAGATGGCACAAAGCTACGAGAATCCATCGGAGTTGGTTCGTTGGTACCTGAGCGACCGCCAACGCATGGCCGAGGTGGAAGCTGTGGTCGTCGAGAACAACGTCGCTGCCTTGGTGCTGGCCAAAGCCAGGGTCAGCGACAAACTGTTGCCGTTTGACGAGGTGATGGCGAACTAGGGCCCGCTGAGCGCTGGTATACCTGGTGCTCGCAGGCGCCTGCACAGTCTTGCTTCTACCTCACAAGTATGGAAACCTGCAAACTGCCGCCCCTTCTCATGGCGCGTCACCGGCGATGACCGTGAGCAATGTCTTACGGTCACATAATCGAGCTTCAATCACGTTCTACTACCAAAGGGCAACCATGAGCGCGTTGGACACACAAGACTTGGGGCTCGTGCCGATGGTCATCGAGCAATCGGGCCGAGGCGAGCGCGCCTACGACATTTACAGCCGCCTGTTGCGCGAACGTGTTATTTTTTTGGTGGGCCCGGTGAACGACCAAACCGCCAACGTGGTCGTTGCGCAATTGCTGTTTTTGGAAAGCGAAAACCCCGACAAAGACATTTCGCTCTACATCAATTCTCCAGGCGGCTCGGTCAGCGCGGGGCTTTCGGTTTTTGACACCATGCAGTTCATCAAGCCCAATGTCTCCACCCTCTGCATGGGCATGGCCGCGAGCATGGGATCCTTTTTGCTGGCTGCTGGCGCCAAAGGTAAGCGCTTTGCTTTGCCGAATTCGCGCATCATGATTCACCAGCCCTCTGGTGGCGCGCAAGGGCAGGCCACCGACATCGAAATTCAGGCCCGCGAAATCTTGAAGCTGCGCGAGCGTTTGAACGTTATCCTGGCAGAACGCACAGGCCAGTCGTTGGATAAGATCAAGCTCGACTCGGAACGCGATTTTTTCATGTCGTCCGAAGAGGCCAAAGAGTATGGCTTGATCGACCAGGTGCTTGAAAAGCGCGGCTAAACTGCAAATCAGCAACGCATTTTCTGTGCGCTGATAGCCAGCGCCGCGTACGCGCTGTGTTTGTTATCCACAAGCCGGTGTTCGGCTTTGCGTACCGCGCTACGCACCCGGCCCGTGGTGCGCGCTCGTGCATGCCCTGCAGATGGGTCTGCGGTAAAGAGGCCGGGCCCGAAAAATAGCGGCAGAAACCCGCATCTTGATTTATGCTGTCGGTATCGTTGTGCCGTAGTTGCTCATAAGAAGTGGCTGCCACGTGTTCGCCGAAACAAGCGGACAAGCTAGGGTTGTTTCGGTCCCGGTGCCGGGTTGTTTTGCTCTATCGTCTATCATTCCTTTCATCAACGATTTCATTGCGCCCCATGCCATGGCCGAGAGAAAAGGCTCCTCCAGCGACAAGGTTCTTTACTGCTCTTTTTGTGGCAAGAGTCAGCATGAGGTCAAGAAGCTGATAGCTGGCCCGTCGGTGTTCATTTGTGACAAATGTATCGAGCTGTGCAATGACATCCTGCGCGACGAGATTCCAGCCGACAGCGCCGACCCATTAACGGAAAAATCCGACACGCCCGTGCCGGGCGAGATCAAGGCCAGCCTCGACGAGTATGTGATCGGGCAGGAGCCTGCCAAGCGCACGCTTTCGGTGGCGGTCTACAACCACTACAAGCGTTTGAAGCACATGAGTGTTTCGAAGGACGAGGTAGAGCTGTCCAAAAGCAACATTCTTTTGATCGGTCCCACCGGTTCGGGCAAGACGCTGCTGGCTCAGACTTTGGCGCGACTGCTCAACGTGCCGTTCGTCATTGCCGACGCAACCACCCTCACCGAAGCAGGCTATGTGGGCGAAGACGTCGAGAACATCATTCAAAAGCTGCTGCAGAACTGCAACTACGAGGTCGAGCGAGCACAGCGCGGCATCGTCTATATCGACGAGATAGACAAGATTTCACGCAAAGCCGACAACCCTTCGATCACCCGCGACGTGTCGGGTGAGGGCGTGCAGCAAGCGCTGCTCAAGCTTATCGAAGGGACGATGGCATCGGTGCCGCCGCAGGGCGGGCGCAAACACCCGAATCAGGACTTTTTGCAGATCGACACTACTAATATCCTCTTTATCTGCGGCGGCGCTTTTGACGGTTTGGAAAAGGTCATTCAGAACCGATCAGAAAAATCGGGAATCGGCTTTGGCGCTACGGTCAAAAGCAAGAGCGACCGCAAAGTATCCGAAGTCTTCCGCGAAGTTGAACCCGAGGATTTGATCAAGTTCGGTTTGATCCCCGAATTGGTCGGACGCCTACCCGTCGTTGCGACACTGGGCGAGTTGAATGACGAAGCGCTGATTCGCATACTCAACGAACCGAAGAACGCTTTGGTCAAACAGTACCAGAAGTTGTTCGCGATGGATGGCGTGGAGCTTGAAATTCGCCCATCGGCGCTGACGGCTATTGCGCGCAAGGCTTTGGCGCGCAAGACGGGCGCTCGTGGCCTGAGGTCTATCATGGAATTGGCCTTGATCGATACCATGTTCGACTTGCCCTCGCTTGATGGTGTGGCCAAGGTCGTTTTGGATGAGCACACCATCGATGACGGCGCCAAACCTTTGCTTGTCTACCGGGAGCAGGCTAAGGCAAGCGCTTGATGCCCAACCGCTGGCACCTCGTCGGGGCCCTCCGCGGGCTTCTTGCAAAACAACCCTCGAGCCCCAAATGGGCTTGAGTACCAGAGGTTTCTAACATGTCCGGACATCCATTATTGCCGCCCGATCCGCTCACGATGCCGCTGCTGCCGCTGCGCGACGTGGTTGTGTTCCCGCACATGGTGATCCCGCTGTTTGTGGGGCGCCCCAAGTCGATCAAAGCGCTGGAGGCGGCGATGGAGTCGGGCCGCCAAATCATGCTGGTCGCGCAGCGCGCGGCAGGCAAAGATGAGCCCAAGCCTGATGACATGTTTGAGGTGGGCTGTGTCTCCAGCATACTGCAAATGTTGAAGTTGCCCGACGGTACCGTGAAGGTGCTGGTCGAAGGCGTTCAAAGAGCCAAGACGCTCAGCGTCAGCGAAAACGGTGAGCACTTTGTCACCGAGGTCGAGCCAGTGCTGCCCGAAGCGGACCTGAAAGCCGAGACCGAAGCGCTGCGTCGCGCGGTGGCGCAACAGTTCGACCAGTACGTCAAGCTCAACAAGAAGATTCCACCGGAGATACTGACCTCGATCGCTGGCATCGACGATGCTGGGCGTTTGGCCGACACCATCGCTGCACACCTGCCGCTCAAGCTCGAGAACAAACAATCGGTGCTCTCCATGTTTATCGTCGATAAGCGGCTGGAAAAGCTGCT
>JAOTTZ010000114.1 GCA_029864165.1 Burkholderiaceae bacterium | reverse complement strand
GCCGGCACCCGGAATCGGTAATTCAGGGTGTGGCTATTGCGTTCGATCGCGCACCCGAGTTTCTCGCCTTTTTGCTGCACGAAATACCGATACTGCCGATCTGGATCTGCCCGCTGCAGGCGAGCGATCTGGCCCAGCGTTTCACCCTGTACCCGCTGACGCCTGGCGCCCGGTACGTCAACTTCGGATTCTCGGGCGTGATCGTCAGCAAGGCCGCACACGAGCCTGGCCACTACAACCGGCTCATCGAGCGCAAGGTGATCGAACTCGGAGGCATCAAGTCACTGAACTCCGAGAGCTACTTTACCCACGACGAGTTCGACCACGCCTACGGCATGGACGGCTACGCCGCGCTGAAAGCGCGTTACGACCCCGACCACCACCTGCCCGGCCTGTACGAAAAATGCGCGTCGCGCGATTGAGGTCGGTGCGGGAAAGTAGCTTGCGTCTATCCCGAACCGGCGCTGGCCTTATCGAGCTTTTGCTCCAAGCCGTAGCGAATTAGCCCCGCTGTGTTCGGCAATTGCAGCTTGTCCTGGATGCGGGTCTTGTGCGTGCTCACGGTTTTGACCGACAGGTTCAACGCCTCGGCGATGTCGGTCAGGCGCTGGCCGGCAACGATGCGTTGCAGCACTTCGAGCTCGCGGTTAGAAAGCTCGGCGTGGCGAGGGTGCTGCGCCATGCCGCTGAGCTGCTGCACGACACGCTCGGCAAGACTCGCGGTGACATAAACACCCCCGGCCGCCACCTTGCGCACCGCAGCGACCAACTCAGTAGCGGCAGTGTCTTTGGTGACATAACCGTTAGCGCCGGCCTTGAACGCGCGCAGTGCGTACTGTTCTTCAGCGTGCATGCTCAGTACCAACACCATGACCGACGGAAACTCGGTTTTGATGCGACGAATCAACTCCAGCCCGGTCATCCCCGGCATCGACAGATCCACCACCGCCATGCCGAAGGGTCTGCTGCGCAAGCACTCCAGCGCCTGAAAACCCGTGCTGGCCTCGGCGGTCTCCCATTCGTTGGCGAGTGGCTCCAGGACGCGCTTCAACCCTTCGCGCACGATGGTGTGGTCGTCCACCAGCAGCAGCCCAACTCGTGCGTTGGTTACCGGCGCTTTCATGTCGAATCCGGCGCTCGGTGCACCCCTTTTGCATCGTTAGCGCGCCGCAGCGGCAAGCGAACGGCGATACGCTTGTAGCCATCATCGCTGACGCCATCTACGTCGACTTGACCGCCGAGCAAATGGACTTGGTCGCGCAGGCCTGCCGTCGTCTCGGCGGGCGCTTCGGGCCAGCCGCTACCGTTGCTGCGCACAGACAGAACCAATTCGCCCGCCTGCCGCAGCATTTCGACGTGCACATGCGTGGGGCGTCCATGGCGGCCGATACGGGTCAGCGTTTCCTGCAGCATGCGATACACCGCAATCGAGGTGCGTTCGCCCACGGGCGGATCGGTGTCGTCCAGGCGCAGCGAGACCCGCACGCCCATGCGCTGCGCCCACTCGCGCGTCAGCCAATCAATCGACGCATTCAGTCCCAGGTCATCGAGCATGAGCGGGCGCAGGTCGATCGCAATGCGACGCACTGCCGATACCGCGTCGTCGAGCGTCTCCATCATTGCGGTGATCTGCCGCGCCAGCGGCGCCACACTGGGCGCGGAGCTCAGGTTCACCAAGTCCATCTTGAGCGCGCTCAACCGCTGTCCGAGTTCATCGTGCAGCTGGCGCGCAACGCGGCGCCGCTCGGACTCGCGGGCCTCGACCGCCGTGACGGCGATGCGCCGATCGAGTTCTGCTTGCTTGCGCGACGTGATGTCGGTCAACGCAATGCGCAGCGTTGGTTCGGCATCGCCCGGCTTAACGCGCAGACAACTGACCTGGCCATAAAACATTGGCCCTGCGCGCGGATGCAGCGATATTTCGACCGGCTGGGGGCCGCTGCTTTTCAAGGCATCCTGAAAATAATGGTGCCAACGGTCTCCGTCCGCCGCGGCAACGAAGCGCAAAAAGCGGCGACTCAGCAGCGACCGGCGTTCCTCGCCGACCATGGCGGCACCAGTCAGGTTCGCCTCGACGACCGTGCCGTCGCGGTCCAGCGTGAAGTAGCCGACCGGGGCAAAATCGTAGAGGTCCATATAGCGGTCGCGCGCAGCGGCGAGGTCGAGTTGGGCGCGCCGAAGTTCCTCGTTTTGCGTTTCCAATTCGACCTGGTGCACATGCAACTCATGCGCGAGTTCCTCGCTCGGGCGTGCACTGGCACCGCTGTGGCCGGCCTCCTTCTGCCCGGTCACGCTGGCGCCGCCCGGCGGCGGCGCGGTAGATGGGCGCGCCGGCTCGTCCATAGCTCAGGGCTCAGCAGCCGTCTCGGGCGTCACGAGCCCACCGATCGCGCTGGCAGCATCGCCTTGGCCACCATGGCGCTGCGAAACGGCTCGGTGAACCGGCAGCCGAACAGTAATGCGCGTCCCACCACCAGGCAAGTTGCCGATCTCCATCGCCCCCCCGAGCATAAAAGCACGCTCGCGCATCCCCACCAGACCGTGCGAATCCTCGCGCAAAATAGCCTGCCCAGTAAAGCCCACGCCGTTGTCCTGTACGGTGAGCACCACTTCACTGGCGCGGCGCTGCGTTTCAATGTGGGCGGCGCTGGCCTGCGCGTGACGTGCAATGTTGGTCAGAGCCTCCTGAACCATGCGGAAGAGCGCGATGGCTACCTCATCGCTGACAGGAGGCGCGTCGTCGGCCAAGTGTAGCGTGATCTCGACGCCCATACGGCGCGCCGAATCGCGCGCCAGCCACTCAATCGCGGCATTCAGGCCGAGGTCGTCGAGCATCAGCGGACGCAGTTCGGTCGCAATGCGACGCACCGCAACAACCGTGTCGTCGACCATGTCGATCATCGATGCCATGCGCGCCTCCAACGCGCCGGGTTGCCGCTGCGACGTCAGGCTGGCCAGTTCCATCTTCAGCGCTGTCAGCCGCTGGCCGAGTTCGTCGTGCAGTTCGCGCGAAATGCGGCGCCGCTCTTCTTCGCGGGTATCGACCAGGCTGGCCGAAAGCCGTCGCAACTCACGGCGCGAACGCTCCAACTCCTGGCGCTCTTGGACCCGCTGCGTGACATCGGTGATGACCATTTGCACGGCGGTCTGGCCATGGTCGGGCAGCGCAGCCACCGCGATTTCGACCTCGCGCACAGCACCGTCGGAGCGCACAATGCATTCGTTTATTACATGAACGCTGGCTTCGGTCACCAGGGCTTGAGCCACCTTTTCTCGTACCGTCCGGTGCGACTGCGGGCTCAGCAGCGAGTAGATCGACCGCGTCACAAGCACCTTGCTTTCGGTGGCACCGAACAGTGCGGCGCAGGCGTGGTTGGCGTACACGATCTGATCGCCGCGGGTAACCCATATCGCGATCGGCGCCAGCTCGAAGATAGTGCGCATGCTCTTGTTCAGGGCATCGATCTCGGCTTGTAAGCGTTGCTCTTCGCTGAGGTCGCGCAGCAGCGCTGTGAAGTAGCGCCGCGGACCGAATTCGTCAACCACGTCCAACCTGCAAATCGTCGCTTCGGCAGGGAACTCCTCGCCGTTGGCACGCAGTCCAGAGATAGCGCCGCGTGTTCCCATCGGGCGTTCGACCACACCCGACGCGTCGAACTGCCGCATATGCGTCGCGTGTGCTTGACGGTACTGCTGCGGGATGAAAAGCGACAGATCTCTACCTAGAGCATCGCTCGCGCTGCACCCGAACATGCGTTGCGCGGCCGGATTGATCATCACGATGCGTTGGTTTTCATCGACGACGAAGATTGCCTCGCGCGCGGCATGGATGATGCCGCCTTGCGCTGCTTCGAACGGGCCATGGGGCCGGCCAGCTTGAGGAATATCAGTCACGGCCGGCTACTGGTGGCAAAACACCCGCCAAGGCGGCGCATCGATAAAAGCGCAGTGGGAGAACGACGGGCGCATACACCGGCTCCTTATCGTGTTGGTACAGGCCAGGATACTTGAGCACAAATGATAGTTCACCCAGTGCCCGGCCCGTCCATTGAACCTGCACAACGCTTGCGCGCCACGCGTTCGGAAAAGTCCTAACGCGGCACCGGACGAAACCGGGGCGAAGTCAGCCCCCGTTCCGATAGCCATGCGGACGTTGTTCGCGCAAGCTTGACGCCTGGACCAACCGAACGTGAAACCACCAAAGAGGAGACAAGTGCAATGGGCAATATTGTTCGACTAAACCGTGCGCAGCGGCAGTTTAAAAGCGCGGCTTGCTGCGCAGAGGCAACCGGCCATCAGAGCAGCATGTGCGACCTGCTGCAATTGATGGGTGCCGATGTCGGTGACGACCCCCTGGCCACCAGCGTGCTGGTGCCGATTCGCATCCTGCACGCCGGTGATACGCTTTTTCATGCAGGCTTCGCGGCAGCGGCCATTTACTTTGTTCGCTCGGGCACGTTCAAGATTTTCCAAACCGCCGACGACGGCTACGAGCAAGTGCTGGGCTTTGCCGGCCGCGCCGAGGTACTCGGCTTCGACGCCCTATGCATGGGCCAGTATCCGACTGCGGCGGTGGCGCTTGAACACGCTAGCGTTTTCGTGGTTCTGGTGCAAGACATTTTCGCGCTCGCCCAGCGCATACCGGTGTTCGACCGCGTTTTGCATCTCGCTGTCAGCCGCGCCCTGACGCGCCGGGGCGATCTCGCCGATGCGATGGCCGCCGTAGCCGCCGAGGTGCGCTTGGCGCGTTTTTTGGTGCAGCTGTCGCAGCGAGCAGCGGCCTGCGGTCAGTCACCGTGTCGCTTTCACCTGCGCATGAGCCGGCGCGACATTGCCAGCCACCTCGGCGTGGCGCATGAGACGGTCAGCCGTTCGTTCAGCGCGCTGGCGCGCTGGGGCCTGGTGCGTGTCGACGATCGTGAGGTCGAGATCACCGACATGGTGGGCATCAAGTCGCTCACGTGCAGCACGCGCAGACCAGTGGACCAACCGGTCGCACAAGGCCCGCGTCAAACGTATGTGCGACACGCGGTGAACAAGCCCATGACGCACGCTGTCGCCGGGTAGAGCAGTTGCTCGTCTGTCCTGCCGCCACTCCCACGCGCTGGTGCAACCGGCAGGCCGCCGGTAGGCTCACCTCACGCCACCCCTGGACAAGCCGGCGAATTCACGGCATGGTGTAGCTATGCTAGGCACCGCACGGACACCAAAAACAGATGCCTTGACGCAGCACAGCCGCCTCGTGCAAGGCCTGCTGCACGGCGACGCGTTCGACCACCCGGCGTTCGCGCGCGAGTTGATCGAAACGCATATTTCCAGCCTGGTGCTTGCCGGTGAATTTGTCTACAAGCTGCGCAAACCACTGCGGTTGGACTTTCTCGATTTCTCCACCCCCGAGCTGCGCCGGGTCGATTGCGAAGAAGAGCTGCGCCTGAACCGCCGTACCGCGGCAGCGTTCTACCTGAATGTGGTTCCCGTGCTGGGCCCCATCGCGCGGCCGCGCATCGGCAGCACTGATTCCTTGACGCCAAACTCGCCTCCACCACTGGATTGGGCGCTGCGCATGCGCCGCTTCGACAACGCGCTGTTGCTGGACCGCTTGGCACGCAAAGGCGCGCTCGAACCGCAACACATCGATGCGCTGGCTCGCCGCCTTGCCGCTTTTCATGCCGCCTTGCCACCTTCGCCGCCCGAATACGGCCAACCCGCCGGTTTGTTCGCCTGGATGCGCAACAACCTGGACTACCTGAGCGCCCACCCGCTGGCGCAGCAACATGGGGTTCGAATAACAGCGCTGGCCGCGTGGACCCAGCGCGAGTACGAGCGTCTTGCGCCGCTGCTGGCTCAGCGCCGCGAGCAAGGTTGGGTGCGCGAATGCCATGGCGACTTGCACTTGGGCAATATCGTGCTGGTTGGCGGCGAGCCGCTGCCATTCGATTGCATCGAGTTCAACGCCGAGTTGCGTCACATCGACGTCATGAGCGAAGTGGCCTTCACCTTCATGGACTTGCTGCGCCACGGCCTGCCGCGCTTGGCTTGGCGCTTCTTGAGTGCTTACCTGGAACAGTGCGGCGACTACGCCGGCATGGCCGTGTTGACTTTTTTCGCCGTGTACCGGGCGCTGGTGCGTGCCAAGGTGGCGCTCATACGCGCCGAACAAGCCCAAGCAAACGCAAGTTTGGCGGCGTTTGAAAACGCCCTCGCGCTGGCCGAACGTCTGACGGCAATGCCCTCGGCGGCGCCGCTGTTGGTGCTGACCAGCGGCGTCTCGGGCTCCGGCAAGAGCACCGTCGCGCAAGAACTGGTCGAGACCGTGGGCGCAGTGCGTATCCGTTCCGACGTTGAACGCAAGCGGCTGTTCGGACTGACCGCCACCGAGCGGGCGGGTGCCGAAATCTACGCGC
>JAOTTZ010000113.1 GCA_029864165.1 Burkholderiaceae bacterium | reverse complement strand
GTGGCATCCTGCGCCCATGAGCCTTGTATGGCCAAGCGCATCTTTGACTTGTGCCTCGCCAGTCTTGCCCTGCTGCTGCTGGCGCCACTGATGCTGCTGATTGCCCTTTGCATCAAGCTCGACTCCAGCGGCCCGGTGTTTTACCGGCAACAGCGGGTGGGCCGCCACGGGGCCCTGTTTCGAATTCATAAGTTTCGTACCATGCAGCACAATCCGCGTGACGCCGGGGCGCAAATTACTGTGGGAGGAGATGCGCGCATTACCCGCGTCGGAGAATTTCTGAGAGGCAGCAAACTCGATGAGTTGGCGCAGTTGATTGACGTGATGCAAGGCACGATGAGCCTGGTCGGTCCGCGTCCCGAGGTGCCGCGCTATGTAGCCCACTACCCGGCCGACCTGCGTTCAAAGTTGCTGTCGGTACGCCCCGGCATCACCGATATGGCATCCCTCACGTTTCACAACGAAAGCGAACTGCTGGCCCAGTCCGAAGACCCAGATCAAGAGTATGTCCAGGTTCTCATGCCGAAGAAGTTGGCGCTGGCGGCGCAGTACGTCGATGCCGCGTCACTGCGGCTTGATGTGAAGATTCTTTGGCGGACCTTGTGCTTACTCCTTTCTCCCGCAAAGCGATGATGCAACCGGCGTATGTTCTGGCAACGTCTCGATAGTTTCCTCACCTTGGTGCGTCCGCGCCGGCAGGTGTTATCGCTGCTGACCGACGGGCTGGTCATTGGGGCCTGCTGGCACATTACCTACCTGTTTCGCCTGGGCTTTGAGCGTTGGCATAGCGCGCGGCCCAGCTACGACGTGTGGGTCATGCTGGGCGTCGTGGTGATTTACCTCGCACTCTTTATGCTGATGGGCGTACCGCGCGGCATGTGGCGTTTTTCTGGTTTTGGCGAAATCAAGCGGCTGACGTTGGCTTGCCTCGCCGCGGGCCTGATCTCGGCGGTCGTCGTGCTGATGGCCCAGCTGACAGCAGTGCCCCGCGCCGTGCTTGCGCTGCACCCCGCCATCACGCTGATGGGTTTGTGCGCTGTGCGTATCGGCTACCGCATGCTCTACGAGCACATGCGCAGCCGCATCGCGGGTAGTGCGTTGGAGAAGCGCCGCGCGTTGGTGCTAGGGGCCGGTGACGCGGCGCGCTTGCTGCTCGCTGGCATTCAGCATGAGGGTTGGGTCGTGGTGGGCTTGTTGGACGACGACCCGGTGAAACAGCGTTCGCGCATCGCCGGTGTTCCGATTCTCGGCCCGCTAATGTCGTTGGCTTCGCACGTAAAGTCACAGGGCATCACCCACCTTGTGCTCGCCATGCCGAGCGCCAGCACGGCGCAACGTCGCCGCGCCATCGAGTTGGCGGTCGACACCGGCTTGCCCGTGCTGACAGTGCCATCCGCACAAGAGCTGCTCGAGGGCGGCCAGATCAGCCGCGTACGCGACATCGAGCCTGAAGACTTGCTCGGTCGCGAACCCGTGCGGCTGGACGAAACCGGCATTGCCGAGTGCTTTTCGGGCAAGACCGTCCTTATCACGGGTGCCGGTGGCTCTATAGGCACCGAGCTGTGCCGCCAGGTGGCCCGCTACGGCCCGAACAAGATCGTGCTCTATGAGTTGAGTGAATCTGCGCTCTACAGCATAGAACAGGAGCTGGCCGAACACTTTCCCTATCTGACCTTGGCGCGCCTGATCGGCGACGTGAAAGATTTCGAGTACCTGCGCGAAGCCTTCGCGCGCTTGAGGCCGCATATCGTCTTTCACGCCGCGGCGTATAAGCATGTCCCGCTGATGGAAGACGACAATGCCTGGGCCGCGCTGCGCAACAACACCATGGGTACGCACCACGCGGCGCTGGCGGCCGCGCAAGCCGGCGTGGAGCGCTTCGTGCTCATCAGCACCGACAAGGCGGTAAACCCAACCAATGTCATGGGCGCCAGCAAGCGGGCGGCGGAGATGCTGATTTCGCAGCTGGCTAAGCAAGAGTTTGCCACGCGTTTCATGGCGGTGCGCTTCGGCAATGTGCTTGGCTCGAGCGGCAGCGTGATCCCGAAGTTCAAACAGCAGATCGCCAAAGGCGGTCCCGTGACGGTGACGCACCCCGACATCACGCGCTATTTCATGACCACTGCCGAAGCCGTTCGGCTGGTGTTGCAGGCGACCGTCCTGGCCGAGAGCGGTCAGGTGTATGTGCTCGACATGGGCGAGCCGGTGAAGATCGTCGATCTCGCCCGAGACCTGATCCGGCTCTCAGGCCATCACCCGGAGGAGATCGCCGTCGTGTTCAGCGGCTTGCGCCCCGGTGAAAAACTCTATGAAGAACTGTTGGCCGACACCGATCAGACCCTGGCCTCGGCACACCCTCGGCTGCGAATCGCGAAGTTGCAAGAAACCGACCTCACAGCGTGGGCCCAGGAACTATTGGCGTGGATCACCAAGCTGTCACCCAGCGCGTCTCCGGTCGAGCTGCGAGCCCGCTTAGGGTATTTTGTGCCAGACTTCAAAGCGACGAGCGTCAACACGAGCGCTCATCAAGAGTAGCCTGCCGCGAACTCGCGGCAGAATAAATCAGGCGGCTGGCACCAAAGCCAACGCGTTTTTGAGATCTACGCGTCGCCCAAGGCCAAGCTCTGCCCAGCGACCAAGGCGTGCACCTTGTGGGGCGTCGAAAGCGCGGCGATTTCGGCCATCACCGGCTCCATTTCGCCGGGCTTGATGTGGGTGATGTACACATCTACACTGGCGTTGAGAGGGTCGGTCAACTGTGCCAACTCTTGGGCTAACGTGGCAGGGCAGAGATGGCAGCTGCTGCGCGCGAGTTGGCGCTCTTCGTCGCGAAACGCCGTCTCGATCACCAAATGCGCTACCTTCATGCTGCGCAAGCGCTGCCACAGTGCCGGATTGGGCCCCGTATCTCCGGTGTATATCCACCAGCCCTCGCGGCCCTGAACCGCAAACCCACAAGCGGGCACCGTGTGGCTGGCGCTGAGTACCTCGATGCTCTTTCCGGCCAGGTTGAGGCATTGGCCGTGTGTGATGGGAACCAACTGCAGCGTGGGCTGCTGTGCGCTCGGCAGCCGGGTAAAGTCAGGCCAAATGACGTTGTTGAAGATATGCTCGCGCAGTGCGGCCAACGTGGCCTCTAGCGCATACGCTTGCACGGGGCCGCTGCCCGTTGCCTGCCGATGGCGTATGACGCTGTCGCAAAGCAACCCGATGGCCAGTACGTGGTCCAGATGCGAGTGACTGATGAGTATGTGGTCAATCCGCGCCAGCTCGTCGAGCGTGAGGTCACCGACGCCGGTGCCGGCGTCCACCAACACGTTCTGGTCGATCAAGAAAGCTGTAGTTTTATAGCCCTGCGCAATGGCACCTGAGCAACCGAGCGTGCGGATCAACATGCGCTAAACCCCATCGATGACGTGGACGAACCACTCTGATGGGCTGCGCAAGGGTCGCACCGTATTCATCGCCGGTCTATGCTCACGCTGGCGACGACGCTTCACCGGCAGGCTTAACGATGTACTAAAGAAAAACCAAGTGCGCGAGACAGCAGCTTCGTCAACCTTGTACAAACTGCATTTGCGTACCGGCGAGTTCAATCACGTCGCCGCTTTGCAGCGCGGCCGTCTCACCTACCAGGGGGCTGCCGTTGATATTCGGCCGCTGGGTTCCTTCTACGTGGGCTAACACATAGCCGGTCGGCCGCTTGGTGATTGAGGCCACTTGAACCCCCGGTTTTCCGACCGTGGTGACCACCTTGGACAGGCTGACTTCGCGGCCAGCTGCGGTGCCGTTGAGTACCTTGATGACAGCCGACGCGCCCTGAGCTCCCGCGGGTGTCGAACCTTGGGCAGGCGTTGATCGCCATGGCGCCGCACCCGCCATATCGCCGGGCCTGATGACCATGGTTTTTTCGTAGTCGGTGCCGTCTCCGACCAGGTACTTGATCTTGTACTTGCCGATTTCCACCGTGTCGTTGTGGGTCAGCAGTTGCTTCTTGATGGCTTTGCCATTGATATAGGTACCGTTGGTGCTGTTCAGGTCCTCGATGAATACGTCGGCGCCAACCATCTGCAGCACTGCGTGCTCGCCACTGACCGCTAAATTGTCAATGACAACGTCGTTGTAAGGGCGCCGCCCAAGCGTGGTCTTGTCCTTGGTGATCTGGACGTCCTTGATCTCCACGCCGTCGAGCGACACGACTAATTTGCCCATTCTTGACCCCAATTCCATGAGTGCCGGATTCCCCGGCTGCTATTTTGTATCACCTGCGCGGCCACGGCCAGCACCACGCCAGTGTCAATTCTGACGCATTAAAGCCCCGTATTCTCCCCTTTGGTGCAGATGAATCGCTTTGCCAACGGTCTTCGGCGCCTGCCCCACCGCCCCTCACTGGCGCCCACCCTAAACATGCGGTTGAAACCGCGCTAGTGTAGTGTTGCATGCTATGCGGTACTTATAAAACCGATGCGTTTGGGCCTGTAGCTAGGCGCAAACCACAGCAATAGCCAAAGCTATTGCGAGGTTTTGCAACGACGCTATGGGGCCAAAGGCGCGGTTTTCAAGTGCTGAATAGCGTGCAACACTACACTAGTGCTTGAATGGCCACCACCCGCGCGCCGCGCCGCCCCTACCGGAACGCGCCAGTATCACCGCAATATTATCTTTTCCGCCAGCTTCATTGGCTGCAGCAATCAAGGCAGCGCCCGCGTCAGCCAGCGAGTCGTGTGCTTGCAACACTTCAGTGATCGAATCGCCGTCAAGCATGTCAGACAGGCCGTCGGAGCAAACCAAGTAGGTATCGCCCGGCATAACCTGGTGCAGGTGCGTTTCGAGCAACACACTGTCCTCGACTCCGACCGCCCGCGTGACCAAGTTTCTGTTCGACGAATAGGCTGCCTGCTCGGCGGTGATCAAGTTGGCGTCAATTTGCTCCTGCAGCAACGAATGATCACGAGTGATCTGGGCCAGCTGGCCGTCGCGCAGCCTATAACCGCGTGAGTCGCCTATGTGTCCCATGATCAATCGCCCTTGGCGAAAAACAGCCACCACCAGTGTCGTGCCCATACCCGTGTACTGCGGGTTGGCATTGGCCGCGCTGTAGATAGCGCGGTTGGCATTATCGACGCAGATTTCCATGGCGCGCTGCACTTCGGCGTCCGCAGCGCTTTGCGCGGCCTGCTGCAGCCACCGCCCGAGTTCGCTCTTGACAAACGAGGTGGCCATGCCGCTGGCGACCTCGCCGGCGTTGTAGCCGCCCATGCCGTCGGCCAGAACCAGCAAATTCGATGCCTCGTCAACCGCGACCGAGTCCTCATTGTTACTGCGCGCGCGACCGGTATCGGTCGCGCTGAAATACTCAAGATTCATGCTGAGAACCAGTCGGACGTTGGGGTGCGTCGGTTGCAAAAACACTGTAGTTCAGGTGAGTCAGTTCGCGTCCGCACCGCACAGCGACACAACTGCCAACATTGCGGGGCGGGAACCCCATAAAAACGGTTGTGGCAGGCGCTTGCGTCGACACCCGCACCAGTCGGACCAGCGGTTTCAAGCAGCTGGCAGCCACCTAGCAGCGCACGACACCGCGCGTTGGCATGACGCGATAACGCGGATGTAACTGCTGTTGCGGTGATCATTGCGGGCATCGCGCGCGACGTGAAACTCACTCGGTAGGATTGTGCCTTGAATCCATGCTCGGTACTCTGACCGTCGCCGCGAACAATCCCGCTTCAGCCTGCGCGGTCGCTACTGCTTGGGGCTGCGGCGGCTCGCCTGCCCGCTCCGCAGCGCTTAGCTGGCCGGCTACCGCTTGCAGATCTTCAGCCAACTCATGACCATCCGCATACCTCATTTCGGGTCGCTTTTGCAACGCCAATGTCACCACGTTGGCCAGCGCTTCTGATAGCTCGGGTCGCAACTTGCGAACGTCAGCGGCCGGCTGGTTGGCAATCTGGTGCATCAGTGCCGCCATGGAATCGGCCTTGTGCGGCAGCTGCCCGCAGAGCAGCTGAAACAGCATCACCCCCAGCGAGTACAAGTCGCTGCGGCCATCCACTCGCCGCCCGGCCATTTGCTCTGGCGACATATACGACGGCGTACCGAGGATGACGCCCGTACGCGTTCGGCTCGAGTCGGTAATTCGGGCGATACCAAAATCGGTCACCTTGACGCTGTTGGTCGCAGGATCGAGCATGACGTTGGCGGGCTTGATATCACGGTGCACAACGCCTTGACGGTGCGCGTAGGCCAGCGCTTCGGCCACCCTGGCAACGACGCTCAAAACGCTCGCCACCGGCAGCAGCTGCCCCAGCTGTGTGTAACGGGAAAGGTCGTGCCCGGTCAAGAACTCCATGGCGATATAGGCCAGGCCACCGTCCTCGCCCGCGTCGAAGATGGTCACGATATCGTGGTGCTGTAATCGGCCGGCCGTCTC
>JAOTTZ010000112.1 GCA_029864165.1 Burkholderiaceae bacterium | reverse complement strand
CCTTGTTAGCGCTGGCCGTGCCCAGGGTGTCTTGTGCAGCCAGGACGTCGAAATAAGCCTGCGCGACGCGAATGATCAAGTCTTGTTCTGCGCTGGATAGGTCAAGGCCTGAAGATTCAAACAGCTTGTCAGCCTGCGCTATGAAAGCGTCATCGGCTCTATTGAGGAGTGGATATTTTCCTGACAACGACAGCGCTGAGTTGTCGCTGCCTACGGTCTGCGCTGCAGCCCTGGGAAACTTGTCTTCACTGCGCGTCACGCTGCCAGAAAGGTCGGCGCTAGGACGCCGGCGAGCTTTGGCCTGCGCGGCCTTGAACGGCGCCGATTCGTCCAGTGCCCGGGCCGCCAGATAAGTGGCATCGTAGCCGCGGGCTGCTTCGTACAGCTCAAGCAGCGTTTGGGCCTGCACCGGGGTGACCAGCATCAACCCGACCGCTAACGCAGCGCTGATCGCAAGCGGGCTGAAGGCGTGGCGTAATGTGCTGGCGCAATTGATGGTCAAGGCTAACCCCTGTGCAAGGCGAATCATGAAATAAAGCCGGACATATTAGCAGTGCGCGAACGCGAGGCGAGAACAGCGCTTTAGAAACAAAACCGCGTCGGCTCATCAAACCCATGCAGTCGTGGTGCGACGGTGTCGAACAGCGCCACGCTGCGGTAGTCCCGTTCGCCCACGCGCGTGATGCGCATCGCGCGCATGATGGGTTCTTGACCCACAACGGCAGCCAACCGCCCACCCACCTTGAGTTGTGCCAGCAAAGAGGGCGGCACCGAGGCTACCGAGCCGGACAGAACGACGGCGTCGAACGGCCCCTCAACGGATTGCATGGCGGCGCCATTGGCGCAGCGCACGTCGGCGTTGAAAACGCCAGCGTGACGCAAATTGTTGCTCGCCAACTGTGCCAGTTCGGGGTGTATTTCCAGTGCAACGACGTGCCGCCCTTTGTGTGCAAGCAAGGCGGCCATGTAACCAGAGCCCGCGCCGATCTCCAACACAGTTTCGTGTTTTTCCACCGACAATTCCTGTAGCAGCCGTGCTTCGACTTTGGGCGCCAACATGTACTCAACGGCGCCGTCGGTCGCGGGTAGCGGTATCTCCATGTCGACAAACGCCAGCGATTTGTAGGCAGGCGGAACGAAATCCTCACGCTTGACGATAGCCAGCAAGGACAAAACCGCCTGATCCAGCACCTCCCAAGGACGGATCTGCTGCTCGATCATATTGAAACGGGCTTGTTCTGTATTTGGTATGTGACTCATGGGCGTCATCTTGGGCGAGTCGGCATTCTATGTGGTCACGGTGATGGCTCCTTGAACGGAGTCTGGGCACACCTTGTCGTCTTGCTTCGTTGTTTTGGGCGCTAGCTATTGAGCGAGGCTGGTTCTTGTGGCGTCGACCATGGTGCATGCGCAACCTGCCGCCGCATACTATCGCGCCAGAACTGCTCCAATACATCGGGAGCCACCGGCTTGGAAAAATAGTACCCCTGCATCAGGTGACATCCATTGGCTTCTAGAAACGCGCTTTGCGCTTCGGTTTCGACGCCCTCGGCAACAACTTCCAACTCCAAGCGATGCGACAAATAGATGATGGCGCAGGCAAGCGCTGAAGTACGGCGTTCCGCCGGTAATCCATTGATAAACGAGCGGTCGATCTTCAGCACGTCGAACGGAAAGTCGCGCAGGTACGACAACGACGAGAATCCGGTGCCGAAGTCGTCGATAGCGATGCGCACGCCCAATTCCTTCACGGCAGAAAAAGTTCGCTGAGCTCCGGCAGCGTCGTTCACCAGCAACGACTCGGTGATTTCCAGCTCAAGCCACTGCGCCTGCATGCCGCTGCGCTCGAGCGCCCGCGCCACCGTGCTGACAAAGTCCGCGCGACTGACCTGCGCTGCCGAGACGTTCACGCTCACCGGAACCGGCGGCAGACCCAGGTGCTGCCATCGTAGATTCTGCGCGCAAGCTGTTTCGAGCATGAATTCGCCTATGGGCACGATCAACCGGCTTTGCTCGGCCGCCTCGATGAATCCGGCGGGCGCGATGATGCCGCGCTGCGGGTGGCGCCAGCGCACCAAGGCTTCGGTACCGCACAACTGGCCGTTGCGGCAATCGACACGCGGTTGAAACACAGCAAAGAATTCCCGTTCTTCAACGGCATGCCGCAAGCGGCATTCCAGTGCCAGACGGTCGGCGGCAAGCTTGTTCATCGCGGCGTTGTAGAACTGCGACCTGTCCTTGCCATTGGCTTTGGCTTGGCCGAGCGCAATATCGGCGTTTTGAATCAGTTCGTCGGCGTTGTCACCATCGCCCGGAAACAGTGCCACGCCGATGCTCAGGGTCGGGAAGACTTCGTTGCCGCCGATCGACACGGCGGTAGAGACACTCTCGCGCAGCCGCTGTGCGACGCGCTGTGCATCGTGCGGTTCGGCCAGACTGCTCAGAACGATCGCGAACTCGTTGCCGCTGATGCGCGCCACCGACAGCGAACCGTTTGCAGAAACACCGCCCGCCAACACATCGCCGGCACGCAGGCAGGCATTGATTCGCGCCGCCACCGCTTTGATGAAGACATCGCTTTGGCGGTGACCAAACGAGTTCTTGATGCGTCGAAAATCATCGATATCGGCCAGCATTACGGCTGCGGCCGTGCCATTGCGCCTGGCAATGCGCAGTACCAAAGCGAGCTGTTCGTTAAAGAGCAACCGATTTGGTAGCCCGGTGAGGGTATCAAAGCACCGCAGACGGCGGATCAACGCTGCGTCGTCGGATGTCGAGGCGTCGGCCTCGGGCTCGCTGGTTTGCAATGGTGCTGAGTTCATGACGTAGCTTCCTCGGTGATGCTCGTGGCCAGACGCGCCTGCGGTTCAAGGGCGATGACCCGGTTGCGCCCGCCTTGTTTGGCGATGTACATCGCACGGTCCGCCTGGTCGATTAAATCGGCCTCGCTGCGCGCGCCCAACTGCAGCGACGTGACCCCGAAGCTGGCGCTTAGCTTGAGCATTTGGCCGTCGGAACCGCCGATACTGCGATCGGCCGCGAGGCGCTGGCGCATTGTTTCTGCGAGGTTGGTTGCCCGCGCCAGCGTCATACCGGCTACGGCGACACAGAACTCCTCGCCGCCGTAGCGACCCACTAGATCGCCCGGGCGTACGCAACCGGCAAGAATCGCAGCGAAGCGCTTGATGGCTTCGTCACCGACCGCATGTCCGTGATTGTCATTGATAGCCTTGAAGTGATCTATATCGGCCATGATGCAAATAAGCTCACCATCATGTTGCGAAGCTTCGCGAAACATGCGCTCTATCCCGGCGAAGAAGGCACGTCGGTTCATGCAGCCGCTCAGCGCGTCGCGGTTGGCAAGGTCTTCGAGTTCGACGTTCTTGAGCTCGAGCTGTTCCTTCGAAGTCGCCAGATCGGCCAGCACTTCGAGCAGTTGCTCGTGCGACTTCTCGAGTGCCGTTACGTCGTCAACAGTAATCAGGCAGCCGCGTACGCCGCGCTGTTCATCGAGCAGTGGCGAACAATTGATGACCACCTTGGCCTCGGGTGCGCCTTCGCGCGTGACCTTGAAGGGTTGGCCATGCACTGGTGTTTGCGCGCGCATCGTTGTGATCCACGGTGTGGCGTCGGCGCCGCCTTCAAGTTGTGCCGGTGTCAGCCAGGCCAGGCTGGACGCCCGCTTGCCCAATAGTTCTATGGGCGTTGCGTCTGGCCCCAGTGTCGGGCTCATCGCCTGAAAGCTTTGGTTAGCCAATAAGATATGTTCGTTAGCATCGACAATCAGCACGCCTTCGGTGAGCGCATCGAAAGCGCCGCGGACGCGCTCGGGCACGGCCGCCGACGGATCCAGATGTTGCAACATGCGGCGCAAGTACACAAAGAACAGCACCGAGGCTGAGAGCGAGAACAACATCAGAAGTTGGGTGGGCCCGCTGAACAGCCACTGGGCCATAGACCGCTGGTAGATCGGTCTGAAGGCAATCTCGAGCGCCCCCCAGCGCTGCTGCTCCGAGCGTATGCCCACCACCATTTCGTTCAGCGAGCCGCTGCCGTCGGTCGGTGGCTTCCAGCGGCGCGCATGCTCACCCGCTTGCGACACCAGCGCACCGTCGTTTCTTCGCAGCCCGATGGAGGCAATCTCGGGGTCGCGCGACTGTATGGCCGACAGCGTGCGATCGACTGCGCGCAGATCGCGCGCTTGTAGCAGCGCTGCTGCTTGGATCGCCAGGCTGTTGGAAACGCGCGTGCGCACCTCGCGTGTTGTATCGGCCTCGCTCGGGAAGAGGTGCAGCAGCAAATCGAACGCCAACAGCAACCCTATGCTCACTGAAACCAGCCCTAGGGTGATGCGTGGTATGGCGGTCAGTTTCATGTTGGCGCTACCAGTTCCTCGATCATGGTTCGGTGCGTGGTGCCAGGAGGGGCCGTGCCAACGGTTGGCGGCGCCTCGACATTGTTGATTTGATCCACAGCCAAATCGTCGGTGGCCGCTGCTGCTGATGGGCCACTTGTTTCGCCACGGTTCGAGCGCGAGCGCGCAAGGATAGGCAATGGATCGAACGAGCGCCACGCCGGTACCGAGGCCATCATCGCGGCCAACAGCCCGCCCGCACGGGTGGCCCACCACAGCACGCTGGCAGAAATCAGCAGGCCGCCGCTGACACCTGGATCGGCCAGCACGTCGAAGTCGAGTTCGCGCCCGCTTGGCTGCTCACCGCTTGGCGCCTCATCGAGCAGGCCGAGCGAGTTGCGTGATTGCGCGTACGAGAGCGTCGCGCTGGCCGACTCAAGCCGTTGCTCCAGGAGCAGCGCAAGATCGGCCAGCTCATCAGCGTCGGGCGCAGGCGCCACGTCGAACGAAATCAGATCGAGTGTCACGCGCTGCTTGAGCATGGACCTGACCAGCGCCGACACATCGGCTTGCGCATTCGCGCTGCTATCACTTCCTTCGCCGGAGGTCCGGCCGGCAGCAGGCAGCAGTCCCCCGGCTGCGCTGGCTTGTGTCGCCTCTGGGTCAGCAGGCGCAGATGAACTTGTCTCATCGTTGGGGGCGTCGGTGTTGGCGCTATGGTCGGTGGTAGTGTTCGGACCCGGCTGCACCGGCGCGGCATCTGAACGAGGAATCGGTGGCGCGACAACTGGCGCCGGACTGGTCACCGGTCGTGACGCTTCGACACCGGGGGCTGCCGGCGGTTCCAGTACAACGTTAACGCCTGAAAGCTCAATAGGTGCGCCCAGCGCCGCGGACTGTGCTGCGCCGTCACTGACCACGAAGCTCACGCCGCGTGTTCCCGCCAGCGTGCTCGAACTGCTGAACTGTACCGAGCTTAGCGCAGCGGCATAGGCGGCGGGGCTTGCTGCCCCTGACAGCGTTAACGAGCCGTCCGCCGCGTTCCAAACCGCTGAAAGCGGATGAGTTCCACCTAAGGTAAGCCGGTCAAAGCCCTGCATGTACTGGCCGCTGATACGCACCACCGCTTGCACAAGCAGCGGCGAATCGGGGTCGGTGACGCCGAGGGTGGCGTCGATGGTCTGGGGTGCGCCGCCCGAAAGCACAAGCGTCGGGCCGATCGATGTAGAGCTCAGCGTTGGGGCGTCGTTTTGCGGCGTGATGGCGATGCGAAAGGCCACCGAGCCGAAGGTCGCACCGCGGGCATCGACGACGATAAACGTGAAGGTGTCGACCAGCGTTTCGGATCCGTCGTGCGCGTAGCGCAGTTGCCCGGCGTTGACATCTGCCTGGGTGAACTGCGTAACCCCAACACCGGGCGCAGCCACCGACTCCAGCCGACCAACGCTGGTGGGCGAGATGACTGAGTAGGTCAGCTCAGCGGCGGCATCGTCGCTATCGGTGGTGAGTAGCAGTGACGCGTCGATGGCGCCGCTGGCGCCCTCGGCGAGTGTCAGCAGTTGATTAAGTTGCAGTATCGGCGTGTTGTTGACAGACGTGTAGTTGATCGTCGCCGCCAGCGTGTTGGAGTCGACATTGCCATCATTGATGGTCACACTCATGCTTGGTGCCACTTCGTCGCCATCGTCGACGAACTGCACCAAGCCACCCGTGAGGTCAGCGCTGGTGAAGCTCGTGATCGGTGTACCAGCAGCGCTGCTGAGCTGAAAGAAGCCACCGCTCACCGAACTGACCGTGTAGGTGAAGCTGCTGTCATCAGGGTCGGTGACGCCGAAGTTGGCACCCGACAAGGTGACCGTCTGGCCTTCATTCAGCGTAAGCGTTGCGCTGGTGACCACCGGCGCATCGTTGGTGGGCGTGTAATTGATCGTCGCTGCCAGCGTGTTGGAATCGACATCGCCGTCGTTGACCGTGACACTGAAGGCGGGAGCGACCTCGTCGCCGTCGTCGACGAACTGGACCAGGCTACCGGTAAGGTCGGCGCTGGTAAACGTCGTGATCGGTGTACCCGCCGAGCTGCTGAGCTGGAA
>JAOTTZ010000111.1 GCA_029864165.1 Burkholderiaceae bacterium | reverse complement strand
CCTTACATCTACCCTAGGAACTCGCTCGGCTATACCGCCAATTTCACACGCATGATGTTCGGTACGCCGTGCGAGGAATACGAGCCCAACGACGTCACGGTGCGTGCGCTCGATCGCATTTTCATTCTGCATGCAGACCATGAACAAAACGCATCGACTTCCACTGTGCGGCTGTGCGGCTCATCCGGGACCAACCCGTTCGCGGCCATCTCGGCCGGCGTGGCATGTTTATGGGGCCCCGCGCATGGGGGAGCCAACGAGGCTGCGCTGAACATGCTGGAAGAAGTGCAGGCCATGGGCGGCGTCGAGAAGATCGGCGAATTCATCGCCCGCGTCAAGGACAAGGGCTCGGGCGTCAAACTGATGGGCTTTGGGCATCGCGTCTATAAAAACTACGACCCGCGCGCCAAGTTGATGCGCGAGACCTGCCACGAAGTGCTCAACGCGCTAGGCCTGCAAAAAGACCCTCTGTTCAAGCTTGCAATGGCGCTGGAGAAAATTGCGTTGGAAGACGATTACTTCGTGTCCCGCAAGCTCTACCCCAACGTTGACTTCTACTCCGGCATCGTCCAGCGCGCCATCGGGATACCGGTAAGCCTGTTCACTGCAATTTTTGCGCTCGCCCGCACGGTGGGGTGGATAGCGCAATTGAACGAAATGATCGGCGACTCGGAATACAAGATCGGTCGTCCGCGTCAGCTATTTACCGGACCTGTCCATCGCGACGTCGTACCCTTGGCCCAGCGAGGCTGACACAACAGGTTCAAGGTTTCATCAGGCCGGGTGCGGCGAATCATTGCTGCAATGCAATGAGCAACATTCACACGATTGCACGCAATGAAGATGAGCCCGTTCTTTCTGATCGTCGTGCCGGTCCTGGCGCTGTTCTTGACCAGCGGCATATTCATCAATAGCCATTTGGACACCCAAATGCGCGGGCTCTTGCAGGCAGAGTTGATGCGCAATGCTCGCATGGTCCAAGGTTTCCTTGAATCGACCAGCCACGAGGCCTCGATTACAAGCCTCAATCCGCTGATACATCGGCTACGCCCGGGCGATGATGAGATGCGCATCACGCTCATAGACGGTAACGGCGTCGTGCTCGCAGATTCAGCGCGCAACGACGCTGAGGTCATGGCCCTGGACAACTATGGTGCGCGGCCCGAGGTGCTCGCCGCTACCGACAACGCACCCGGGGTTGCCGACCGCTATAGCAGCACACTGCAAGCCAATTCGATGTACGTTGCACTGCCGCACCGTTCGAGTAGCTTCAACGACACCATACGGGTGGCTATGCCGCTCACCGCGATCGAAAACTTTGGACACAACTTGCGACTAATGCTCAACGGACTCGGGCTGGCCGGTCTTGTCACCCTTGTGGCAATCATCTGGGTCGCGACGAGCCGCATGAAGCGAGTGAACGCGGCCCACAGCGCCAAACTAGAAGCCCGTGTCGTCGAGCGAACGCAAGACATCGAGCGTATTCAAAAGTTCGGCCAGGTGCTGGCGGCGTGCGAGACCATCAACGAATTAACGGCGGTTGTTTCAACGAGCTTGCCGAAGATGTTCGCCGGCATGAGCGGCGCGATGTCGCTGTTCCAGCCTTCGATGAACCGGCTGGACATTGTTTCAAGCTGGGGACAAAAGTGGACCGGCGCCGAAATCTATGCCCCTAACGATTGCTGGGCTTTCAGGCGTGGCAACACGCACATTTCTTCCACCGAAGAAATTGGCCTGCGATGCAAGCACATCGGTGCTATCACGCATGTCATGTGCACGCCGCTGTCGGCGCAAGGCGTTCCGCTGGGCGCTTTTCATTTGGCCATGCGAGACAACAAAATGTCGGTCGATGAGACGCGGATGGCACGCAGCTTGGTCGAGAACATCAGCCTCTCGCTTGCCAACATCAATCTGCGCGAGAGCCTCAAGAACCAGGCGATTCGAGACCCACTGACCAACCTGTTCAATCGCAGATACCTGGATGAATCGCTCAAGCGGGAAGTACAAAGAGCGGGCAGGCACGAGACTTCCATCGGTGTCATCATGTTGGACGTCGATCACTTCAAGACTTTCAACGATTCCTTTGGGCACGAAGCCGGGGACTATGTCTTACAACGGGTCAGCAGCGAAATCGGGTCACTCATACGCGGCGAAGACATCGCGTGCAGATTCGGCGGCGAAGAATTCACGCTCATCGTTACCGATGCCAGTCTCGACACGACTGTCAAACGTGCCGAGAAGTTGCTGTCGAGAATTCGCGAAATGAGTCTTGTGTTCAGAAACAAACCGTTAGGGCAGGTGACCGCTTCAATCGGTATCGCCGTGTTTCCCGATCACGGCGATTCCCCTGACGCGTTGCTTGCTGCAGCTGACAAAGCTCTTTATGCGGCCAAAGAGGGTGGCCGGGATCGAGTCAGTGTTTTTGAGGGCGCCGCTCAGGAAGTTCAGCGTTAAGGCCCTACCCGCGCCATGGCTGCAGGATTCGAGCAAGGCTACCCTGCAAGCTGTTGCGCTTGGCGAATCAGTCGGTCACGCTTGATGACCATGAAAGTCAGTGTTTACCTGCTCGGCAAGCCGCGGCTTGCCTGTGCCAGAATGGCCGCAACTCCACCCCACCCTGCGCGCCGTGATGTCCGAGCCCCAAGCTGCACCCACCGCCGACGACAACGGCGCGGCGCCCTCTTCTACCGACGAGAGCGCTGCCACCCGTAAACGCCCCAAACCTGGCGAGCGCCGCACGCAAATTCTGCAAACCCTGGCCGCCATGCTGGAGCAGCCCGGGGCTGAGCGCGTCACCACGGCCGCGCTGGCAGCGCAAATTCAGGTCTCCGAGGCTGCGCTGTACCGCCATTTCGCCAGCAAGGCGCAAATGTTCGAGGGGCTGATCGATTTCATCGAGCAAAGCGTGTTCACGCTCGTCAACCAAATCACCGAGCGCGAGCCCGCGGGACCAGCGCAAGCGCACAAAATCGTCTCTGTGCTGTTGCAGTTCGGCGAGAAAAACCCCGGCATGACGCGTGTGATGGTGGGCGATGCGTTGGTGCATGAGCACGAGCGGCTGTTGGCGCGCATGAACCTGTTTTTCGAGCGCATCGAATCGCAGTTGCGGCAATGCCTGCGCCTGGCCTCCGACGCGGCGGGGTCGAGTACACCCACCATGGATGCGAACGCGCAGGCCTCGGTGCTGACGGCGTTTTGCGTCGGGCGCTTACAGCGCTACGCTCGTTCGGGCTTCAAGCGCATGCCGACCGAGCATTTGGAAGCGGCCAAAAAGATGTTGATCGGCTAGGGCCTGTTAAGGCACTGGTATTCGTAGTGTTAACAGGCCCTAGCGCGATCCCATGTCCGATCTCGAACGGCTGATTTCGCGTGCCGAGGCCTTGCTCGCGCGCATTGAGTCGGTGCTTCCGCACCCCCTTGCCGCGCCGGATTGGAAAGCCTCGATGGCCTTTCGCTACCGCAACCGCGGCCGCGTCGGGGTGATCGAACCGGTGCATCACGTCTCTGACATTCGGCTGGCCAACCTGTGCGAAGTCGATCCGCAAAAGGAGCGGCTGTTGCGCAACACCGAGCAGTTCATGAACGGGCGTCGAGCCAACAACGTGCTACTGACGGGTGCACGCGGCACGGGCAAGAGTTCGCTCATCAAAGCCTGCCTGAACGAGTTTGCGCCGCGTGGCTTGCGCTTGATCGAGGTCGATAAGACAGACTTGATAGAACTGCCCGATATTGTCGATCTGGTGGCCGAGCGGCCCGAGCGCTTCATTGTCTTCTGCGATGACCTGAGTTTCGACGCAGGCGAGCCCGGTTTCAAGGCGCTCAAGTCCATCCTCGACGGTTCGGTGGCGCAGGCGAGTGAAAACATGTTGATCTACGCCACCAGTAACCGCCGTCACCTGCTGCCCGAGACCATGGCCGAGAACCTGACCTACCAGCACACCGCGGACGGCGAAGTACACCCGGGCGAGGTGGTGGAGGAGAAGACTTCGCTGTCCGAACGTTTTGGCCTGTGGATCAGTTTTTACCCGTTCAACCAAGAGCAGTACTTGGCCATCGTTGCGCAGTGGCTGCGCAGCTTTGCCGTCGGTGAGGCGGCGATTAACAGCGCGCGGCAGGATGCGCTGGTGTGGGCCTTGGAGCGCGGTTCGCGCTCGGGGCGGGTGGCTTACCAATTTGCGCGTGACTACAGTGGCCGGCGCAATTAAAGCGCCGCGCCGCCCCGTCGATGTGGCGGTGGGGGTATTGATAGACACCGCCGGCCGCTTTCTGCTGACCAGCCGGCCTGCGGGTAAGGTTTACGCCGGCTATTGGGAGTTTCCCGGCGGCAAGCTCGAACCTGGCGAGACGGTCGAGCATGCCTTGCGTCGCGAACTTCGCGAAGAGCTGGGCATCAGCATCGGCCGCGTGGAACGGTGGAAGATCGAAATGGTCGATTACCCGCACGCTCTTGTGCGGCTGCACTTTTGCAAAGTATTTGCATGGAACGGAGCCATCCAGATGCGCGAGCAACAGGCCATGGCGTGGCAGACGCTGCCGGTCGAAGTTGCTCCAGTGCTCCCCGGCACGCTGCCGGTGTTGCAATGGTTTGCGCAAGAGCGTGGGTTTGCAGGAAAGACTCACGTCGCATAAAGCACGCTGCATGCAGCTTGAATGTGCGAATGTGCGCAATCACCCGCGGAAAAACGTGGTTGCTTGCGGCAAGCGTGAAAAAACCCCGCGCTGACGATCCTACCGCCGGTCCAGCCGTCGATATGTCCCGTACAAGTCGCGTTTTTCGCGCGAGCGGGATTCGGTTTGCATATCGGGACACCACATGGAACGCACAAACACAGTAAGCCGCTCAGCTTCAGAAGTATCAAATTGGAGGTGCGGCGCGGCAACGGTCGCCACCGGCGTCTTGCTCTTCATATTGGCCGCCCATAGCGCCATCGTCCACGCACAACCGGTATCGACTGCCGAGATTGCTCGCATGGAAGCGAAGATTGCCGCCACCGGTCACCCCGCAAGAGTCATCGTCGGCTTGAACATGCCGGTGACGCCGGAAGGGGTCATCGGCACGGCGGCTGCTGGTAAACAGCGTGCGCGCATTCGCGCGGCGCAAGACACCGCCGCCAGTCAACTGCTGAAAGGCCCCCGTACACGTCTGCACCGCAAGTTCGATTCCATCCCTCACTTCGCTGCAGAAGTCGACGCTGAGACGTTGGCGCTTTTGCGCAATTCACCCTTGGTCAGCAGTATTCAGGAAGATATTGCAGTGCGGCCCAGCCTGCTCCAGAGTACGGCACTGGTGAATGCGCCGGTCGTTTGGAACTCCGGCCGCACTGGTAGCGGATGGACGGTCGCGGTGCTTGACACCGGCGTTGACAAGAACCATCCGTTCCTCGCCGGCAAGGTGGTGTCAGAAGCTTGTTACTCGAGCAACACGACGCAGTCGAGTTCCGTGTGTCCCGGTGGCGTGACCGACAGCGTCAACGCGGGTTCGGGCGTGAACTGCAACACCACCCTCAGTGGCTGCACACACGGAACCCACGTGGCAGGGATCGTTGCCGGGTCCGGTGCCGGCGATGGCTCGCGTGGCGTTGCCCCCGCCGCAAACCTGATCGCAGTGCAGGTGTTCAGCAACTTCCCGGGGCAGGGTGGTGTGATGTCTTGGACCAGCGATCAAATCAAAGGTCTTGAGCGCGTGTACGCGCTGCGCGATATCTACAAAATCGCCGCCGTCAATATGAGCCTGGGCGGTGGGCAGTACACCGGCGCTTGTGACGCCACCCAAGGCGCGATCAAAGCCGTCATCGACAATTTGCGCTCGGCCGGCATCGCAACCGTCATTGCCAGCGGCAACGATGGGTACCGCAACGCGATTTCGGCGCCCGCATGCATTTCGTCGGCCGTAAGCGTCGGCTCGGTCTGTGACGCAGGGCCTGACGGAAGCGCTTGCGCAACCGGTGTCAGTGGCGTCGCTTCGTACTCAAACATAGCGCCCTTTATTTCGCTGCTGGCCCCCGGCAGCTATATCACTTCATCGATACCTGGCTCAGGCTACGCTGCCTACAACGGCACCTCCATGGCTGCACCGCATGTGGCGGGCGCTTGGGCCCTGTTGAAACAAGCGCAGCCCACCATTTCGGTCGCCGACGGACTAGCGCTGCTGCGCGCCGGTGCAGTTTCGGTCAATGATGCGCGCAGCGGCGGCACCGTAGCGGCGATGTCGCGCATCAACCTCAGCTCCCTCGCCGGCAATGCCTACACGCTGACTTTGACCAAGGCCGGCGCCGGTAACGGCACTGTACTTTCTGCGCCCACGGGCGTCAGTTGCGGGTCGGACTGCAGCGAGACCTACCCCGAAGGGACGATGGTCAGTCTCAACCCGACCCCCGCAAGCGGGTCCACGTTCGCCGGTTGGAGCGGCGCTTGCTCGGGCACCGGCACGTGCACTGTTTCGATGACC
>JAOTTZ010000110.1 GCA_029864165.1 Burkholderiaceae bacterium | reverse complement strand
TTTCTCTTTTGGCCCATTGTCGTGCTGCTGTGTGCCGGCATCAACATGCTGATCAGCTGGACTTTTAGTTACAGCGAATTGATCTTCGACCTACTCATCGGCTTTTTGGCCGGTTACTTCCTGTTTGCCGGCTCGCATGCCGGAGCGAACGGGGCTGAGATATTTTTCTTTGTCTTCTCGCATGGACTGTTGGCGTTGATCTGGGTTTTGACAGACGGCTTTGCAGAACCGACAAGCTTAATCTGGATCATGGCCGGCGTGCGGATAGGCGCAACGATATGGTCCGCGGCGTGGGACTATGTTTCGGTCAAGCTGGGCGCACGGTTGGATTGGGGACCGTTCTTCTTCTCCTTGGTCGTCGCACCGGCCAAGATGATGTTTTCCTTGGTCACATCGGCCGTCGGTTTGCTCATTTGGCTGGGCGGCTTGGTGTGGGCGATTGCCGGCAAGGGAAAAGCGGGATTTGCCGGTGGCGTGCTGTACACAGAGTTTTCTCCAGGGGCCAGTGGATACCACGCGACGACGGTGGGCTGGACAGTGCACACGTGGTACGGCATCACACCGTTCAAGCACGAGCTGTACCACACGCGGCAGTACATCTACATGAGCGACTGGTTGATCCCGTTTTGGTGCTTGGGCACGCTCTGGGGCGTTATCTCGGCCGCGATTTCCAGCAAACACACGGTTAGCGCCCAGACGGCTTTTGGTGCTTCGAAAACAGATGAAGTGGGAAATCCCATAGAAATCGCCGCTTATCGCCTGAGTTGATCGGTTCTGTAGCGGACCCAGCCACGCCCGAAGCCAACATGGCTCGCGGCCGGTTGTTTAGACGTTGGTCTTTGCGCCACGCCAGCATGGACAATGCGGGCTTGTGAGTATCGACCACTACGAAAACTTTCCTGTCGCTTCGCTGCTGTGTCCACGCGCCCTGCGCTTGCACGTGGCTGCCATCTACGCTTACGCACGTACGGCTGACGACCTGGCTGACGAGGGCGCAGCGCCCCCTGAGCAGCGGCTGGACGATCTCAACGCATACGAGGCCGACTTGCGTGCCATCGCGGCTGGCAATGAGCCCTCTGCGCGCTGGCCCGAGGTGTTCGAGCCGCTAGCCCAAACGCTGCGGCGCCATCGCTTGCCGCTACCCTTGCTGACCGATCTGCTGAGCGCCTTCAAGCAGGATGTGACGCAGCACCACTATGCCGACCGCAACGCCCTGCTCGACTACTGCCGCCGCTCGGCCAACCCGGTGGGCCGCTTGCTGCTGCACATGTACGGCGTCCATGATGCAGCCGCGCTGCACCAGTCAGATGCGATTTGCACGGCGTTACAACTGGCAAACTTCTGGCAAGACCTGAGCATCGATACACGGCACGGCCGACTGTATATTCCGCACGCCGATTGCGACCAGTTTGGTGTTTCAGCCAGTGAGTTGCTGGCCGGCAGCGACAGCGCCCAGGTGCACACACTGGTGGCTGAAATGGTGGCCTGGACACGCGCCATGATGCGCAGTGGCGCCCCGTTGGCGCACCGCCTGGGCAGGCGCGTGGGTTGGGAACTGCGCCTGGTTGTACAGGGCGGTTTGCGTATCCTGAGCAAAATTGAGCGCATGCAGTGCGCGAGCTTGCTTCGCCGCCCCAAGCTGCACTGGTACGACGCGCCCGTGCTTGCGTGGCACGCTTTGTGGATGCGCGAGCGCACCGACCGACTCGTTCAAGAACGCACATGACCCCCGAGCAATACGTGCAAGAGAAAGCTGCGCGCAGCGGCTCTAGTTTTTACTATGCCTTCTTGTTCTTGCCGCCGCCGCGCCGCGCCGCCATCACCGCGTTCTATGCATTTTGCCGAGAGATCGACGACGTGGTCGATACGGCCAGCGACCCGGCAGTATCTGCTGCCAAGCTGGCTTGGTGGCGCAACGAGGTCGCCAGCAGTTTCAGCGGTCAACCCAAGCACCCCGCGATGAAGGCGTTGCTACCGCATTGCCAGTTGTATGGCATCAACGCGCATCATTTGAACGAGGTAATCGCCGGTTGCCAGATGGACCTCGATCAATCGCGCTACCTCGACTATGCGGGCTTGGCCCAGTACTGTCACCGGGTCGCGGGTGTGGTCGGCGAAGTCGCGGCCAATATCTTCGGTCGCACCCAAGCGGCAACGCTGGGCTACGCGCACAGGCTTGGCTTGGCGATGCAATTGACCAACATCATTCGCGATGTCGGTGACGACGCCCGGCGTGGCCGCCTTTACTTGCCAGTATCGGAGTTGCAGCGATTCGACGTCAAGGCGCACGAGTTGCTCAAACAGACGGCGCCTTACGCTTACAACGAACGCTTTATCGCGTTGATGCGCTACCAGGCAGCGCGCGCCCATGGTTGCTACGACGAAGCACTCGCACTGCTTCCAGAAGCTGACCGGCGCACGCAAAAGCCGGGGTTGATGATGGCCAACATCTATCGCACGCTGTTGCGTGAGATTGAGGCCAGCGGGTTTCAGGTCTTGCACCAGCGTATTTCACTCACGCCGTTGCGCAAGCTGTGGATCGCGATGAAGACGAACTGGCTAGGTCGCTGATGCGCATTGCTGTGGTGGGCGGGGGCTGGGCCGGGCTTGCGGCCGCCGTTGACGCGACGGACCATGGTCATGCGGTTAACCTGTTCGAGATGGCGGCGCAACTCGGCGGCCGCGCGCGCCGGGTAAACAGCGACGGACTCGCGCTCGACAACGGGCAGCACATCCTCATCGGGGCTTACACCCAAACGCTGCGCTTGATGCGGATTGTCGGTCTTGAGCCCGAGCATTTGCTGCTGCGCACGCCTTTGCGCATTGCTTATCCGGATGGGCAAGGTCTCACCCTGCCAGCCGGGCCGGCGATGCTGGCGTTCACCCGCGGCGTGATGGCGCACAAAGCCTGGAGTTGGCGCGAAAAGCTGAGTTTGCTGGCGACCGCCACCCGTTGGGCCCGTACAAGCTTTCGCTGCGACCCGAGTCTGAGCGTGTCGCAGCTATGCGCAACGCTACCCAGCGCTGTGCGCGCCGAATTGATCGACCCGCTTTGCGTTGCCGCGCTAAACACGCCGGTGGACAATGCAAGTGCGAGTGTGTTTTTGAGCGTGCTGCACGACGCTTTGTTTACCGGCGCAGGCTCGGCCGATCTCTTGCTACCAAAGACCGACCTGAGCGCACTGTGGCCCGACTCGGCGGCCCGTTGGCTTGCACAGTCGGGTGCACGCTGCCACCTGTCACAGCGCGTGGGCCTGCTCGAACGCGACGGCGGTGCGTGGCGCGTCGACGAAGAGCCCTTCGACGCCGTCGTGCTGGCAGCAAGCGCCGTCGAAGCTGCCCGGTTGGCGCGACCTATTGCGCCCGCATGGTCGGCGTCGGCTGAGGCATTGCGCTACGAACCCATCGTCACCGTCACACTGCGCAGCAACGGAACGCAACTCGCGCACCCGATGTTGGCCTTGCGGTACAGCGATACAGCGCCGGCGCAGTTCGTATTCGACCAGGGCCAGCTGCGCGGCATGGCAGGCCTGTTGACCTTTGTGATCAGCGGCGCCCGCGCCTGGGTTGACCGCGGGTTGGACGCTACCGTAGAAGCCACGTTGGCGCAGGCACAGCAAGCGCTGGTCGCGCAGCTGCGGGGCCCGCTGCAACGTGTTTACGCGCTGGTAGAAAAGCGCGCAACGTTTCTATGTACGCCGGGCTTGATTCGACCGCCGTCGCAGATTGCTGCGGGCCTGTTCGCTGCGGGTGACTACGTGGCCGGGCCCTATCCCGCGACGCTGGAAGGTGCCGTGCGGTCAGGGGCCTATGCCGCAGAAGTCAGCGGCGCGCAAACGGCGCCGCCAGCGGCTCGCCGATAAAGACGCCTTGCTGGGGCCAAGCAACGCTCTTCCAATAAGCCTCCAACGCCGTGCTGCCTTGCACGTAGTGCAGCAGCAGCACCTGCGGGTGCGGGAACTTCTGCAAGTGTGAGCACGGCTCGCTGACGGTGCCATAGCTTGCCGTCGCGCCTGAAGTAATCCAAGCCATGGCCGACATCTGCGATCGATTATCTGTGAGCACGCCGCCGACCGAGGTAAGGTGATCGGCCAACGCACCCGCAACCCACTCGACGCGATCCAGCTTGTCGACATGCGTCGAGCCGGTCATGTAGATCAACACCCGATCGACGTCCTCCAGCGCGTCAACTTTTTCTATGTGCACATCGATACCAAGCTTTGTCTGCACGCCTGCGGGCGGGAACAACACAGAACGAACGCTACGCGCACGGTCGCGGGTCGAAACAAAGTACACATTGGCTGGTGGAGCACCGCGCCAGCCTAGACTTCGATCTGCTGCGATACCGCGCTGGATAAGCGCTTTGGCAGCATCGACATCGTCAGCGGCGAGCAGCATAGCCGGTCTCACGCCGAGGTCGGTGAACGGGCGATTTGTCGTTGCGTTGAAATACGGCGAGTGGCGCAACGGGGCCGAGCATGTGTGTTCGCACAACGCGCCGTCGTAGCCCAGCGCCAACGCGCTGGTGATCGAGTTGCAATTCACGGCATAGGGTTGAATCCACGCCAGCGCTAGGGCCTGCACCTTGGTGCCGAAGTAAGCGGTCACCAGCTGGTCAAAAGCTCTGAACTCGTTGGGCTTGAGCACGGCGCGCTGCGGAAGTTTGACACGCAGCACTTGCTCGGGCAACAGCTTGCGCGCCTGTGCGTAATACTCGCCGACCGCGACCGAATAAGGGTCGGCCTTATTGATCACCAGGCCGATGTCCTTGTTGGTCAGTCGTCCGGCAATGCGCGGTACCGGTAACCATTGTGGGGGGCGCGGGGCCGGCGCACTTGCCGAAACCCGTGGTGATGCTTTTGTGGCGGATTGCGCCGACTGGGCAAGCGCAGTGGCCAGCCCCGCCGCGAGGAGCACAAACAACAACCCTTTGCGACACAATGAACTTGCTGTGCAATGCAAGGCTGAACCGATCTGAGTGAAAATTGAAAGTATGGCTAAGAAGGACGCCACATCACCGACGATTCAAGTGCTGAAGCGGAGTTTTTTGCTGCTTGACTTGCTGGCGTCGCACCGGGATCCAGTATCGCTCAAACTTTTGAGCGAGAAGACGGGTCTGCACCCATCGACGACCCACCGTATTCTGAACGATTTGGTGCTTGGCCGCTATGTAGAGCGTCCGCAATCCGGCAGCTACCGGCTGGGCATGCGGCTGCTTGAATTGGGTAACTTGGTGAAGGAACGCTTGGAGGTGCGCGACGCGGCGCTCGGGCCCATGCGCGAACTGCACAAACTCACCCGCCAACCGGTGAATCTGTCCATGCGGCAAGGCGATGAAATCGTCTATATAGAGCGCACCTACAGCGAGCAATCGGGTATGCAGGTGGTGCGCACGGTCGGAGGTCGTGCGCCGTTGCATCTCACTTCGACGGGCAAGCTGTTCTTGGCGCAAGAGGACGAACAGCGCGTGCGCGCCTACGTTTCGCGTACCAACTTGGCCGGTCACACCGCCAACAGCATCACCGAGCTCAGCAAACTAGCGCGCGAGCTGGCACGGGTGCAGCAAAACGGTACTGCGCGCGATAACGAAGAACTGGAGTTGGGTGTGCGATGCATGGCTGCCGGAATTTTTGATGACCAAAGCAAGCTGGTCGCTGGCCTGTCAATATCCGCCCCGGCCGACCGCATGGAAGAAAGCTGGCTGGAAAAGTTGAAGATGACCGCGGCGCAAATCTCAGCCACACTGGGATATCGCGGCTGACAACCTGGTAGCGCAAAAATGGAAAACGCCCGCAGATGCTGGCCCATGCCGTCAGTGCATGCCGTCGGGGGCGGGGGCCCTCACCTGGTTTCAACAGCCACAGCCGGCAGGATAGCCGTGGGAGCCGACTCAATGACCCAGCGCCGCACACGTTTAGCATCGCCGATGCGCGCGTACTTGCTGGCCGCATCGAGAAAGACCATGATCAGTTTGCGCCCGGCCAACTGAGCCTGCATCACCAGACAGCGGCCAGCTTCAGAGATGTAGCCGGTCTTTTGAAGGCCGATGTCCCAGTCCGGGTCGCGCACCAGCCCATTGGTGTTGCGATACCTCAGTTCGCGCCGACCTACTGAGAGGGAGTACTCGGGAGAGGTCGACAGTTCACGAATGATTTGATGTTCGTGGGCCGCATTGACCAGCGTTGCCAAGTCGCGAGCGCTTGACTGGTTGTTGCTCGACAAACCGGTAGGCTCGACGTAGCGGGTGTCGGTCATGCCAAGTTCCTGTGCTTTGCTGTTCATCGCCGCGACGAAGGCGTCCATGCCGCCTGGGTAGTTGCGTCCCAGCGCGTGGGCAGCACGGTTTTCAGACGACATCAGCGCCAAATGGAGCATCTTCTCGCGGCTGAGCTTGGTGCCCACCCTAAGACGCGAGCGACTACCCTTCTCGGTGTCAACATCAGCCTGAGTGATTCTCAGTGTCTCGCTCAGCGGCTGTTCGACTCGGTC
>JAOTTZ010000109.1 GCA_029864165.1 Burkholderiaceae bacterium | reverse complement strand
CGTCTCATCTGTGTACAGTGTGGCCAGCGCTGGCCCGGCGATGTAGGACCACTGGGCCTGGCGCGGCATGGGCAGCGCGCTTTCCAGCAGCGCAAAGCGCCCCTGGCTGCGCAATCGTGCCATCGTGCCACGTGGGCCGTCCGGCAGGGCCACGGGGCGAACCGTCACACTAAGCTCTTTCATGTCTTCAACCCCTCATCCAACGCTACAGCGTCGACGCTTGCACCAACCGTCCGATACACCGGCACAGGCGGCGCATGTGCGCAGTGTGCTGCAGTTGCTGCTGGCGCAGGACGGGTCGACCACGCGATTGTGCGAGGCCGTCGCGCGCGGGCCGGTCTCGCTGCACGTGCTCGAACAACGTGTGGTGGACGCGGTGCCGGCCGAAGTCAGCGCTGCTCTCCCCGGCTCGATGTTCATCGAGCGCATCACCTGTCTTGCTGCGCACGGCCAGGTGATGATGGACAACCTGTCATACATCGCGCTCGATGGCCTGCCAGCAAACCTGCGGCGCGACATCGAAGACGCAAAGATATCGATCGGCCACCTGCTGTCGCGGTTGTGGGTGCGCCGCGCGTTCATCGATGTGGGGCCAACGCTGCATGAGCGGCTCTGGGCCGCCGTCGGGTTGCCCGACGCCAACGCTTCGCGCGCATACTGCATAGCCACCCCCGACGGACTGGGTCTGTTGATCGCAGAGACCTACCGCCGTGGCATGCTGATGGGGCACGATGGCCACGACGGTGCTTGAGCCAATGACTTGCTGCACCGTACGCGCAAATACGAGTTGCGGCAGTTCTGGCAGCCTGTTGTGAGCCTCGACGAACAGCAGCCGCGCAAGGCGTGAATGGCCATACGCCTCAGCGTGCGGCAGCCACGATCTGACGCACCGGCAGCGTGCTCAATCCGCGGTACACCGGGTTGCCGCTCCAGCGCGGCTCGGTATCGACCAAGTGCAACCTGGGGTAGCGGCGCAGCAGGCGGCCGAAGACAACCTCGGCTTCCATCAACGTCAAACCAGCGCCTATGCAAACATGCGGCCCGGCGCCGAAGGAAAGCAGATCGCCTGGGCGGCGCGTGATGTCGAAGCGATCGGGCTGTGCATAGCGCCGCGGATCCCGGTTGGCAGCGCCGATCAGCGCAATCACCAAGTCACCGCGGCGCAGCGGCTGACCGTGCAACACCAAGTCGGTCGCCACGCGGCGGCCCGTGTATTGCACGGGGCTCTCGTAGCGCAGCACTTCGCGCACAGCAGCCGTCAACAAGTCGGGTTCGCGCTGCAAGCGCTGCCATTGCTCTGGATGAGAGAGCAGCACCTGCAGGCCATTGCCGAGCAGGTTGCGCGTTGTCTCGTAACCCGCGAAAAGCAGCATGGCGCATTGGGCGAGCAGCTCGGCACCGGATTGGACGGTCCCTGCCGACTCGGCTTGCAGCAGCCGGCTCACCAGATCGTCACCCGGAGCAAGGCGGCGCCGCTGGATAAGTTGTTCGAAGTAACGGCGCATCGCCAGCAGGCTGGCCTGTGCGCGCTGGGCCAGGTAAGGCGAGGTTTCGGTCGCGCCGATGAAAGCCGCTAGATCGGCAGACCACGCGGCAAAGTCGCAGCGGTCGATGGACGCTATACCCATCAGCATTGCCATCACTTCGGCCGGCAGGGGTTGCGCCAGCGCTTGCATGAAGTCGAACTCCGTCGCACCGGCCAGCAGTTCATCGACCCGCCGCTCTATGGGTGGTACGAAGCGCTGTAACGCTTCGCCCCGAAAGCCGGCGTTGAGCACGCTGCGGATGCGGGTGTGATCGGGCGCGTCTAGGAACAGCATAGCGCGTGCAAACAATTGCTGGAAGGCCCTTAGTTCGCCACGCGCCTGTTGGCTTTGCATCACCCAACCACCCGTGCGCTGCGCCGAAAAGCGCGCGTCGCGCAACACCGACTCAACGTCGGCGTGACGCGCAAGCAGCCAGGCGCCGCCGAACATCTCCTCGCTCCAGTGGATGGGTCCGGCCTCGCGCAGCTCGGCGTAGGTCGGGTAGGGGTCAGAGAAAAACGCAGCGTCGAAAATCGGGCGGCTCGGTGACAAAGGCTGCCGCACCAGCACAGCGCTCATTCGTCGCGCTGCGCCTTCAGCCCAAGGCGCTCAAACAACGCGCGGTCATGTTCGGCCTGCGGGTTGCTGGTGGTCAGCAGCTTGTCGCCGTAAAAGATCGAGTTGGCGCCTGCTGCCAAGCACAGTGCTTGCAGTGCGTCGTCCATCTGCTCGCGCCCGGCTGAGAGCCTAACCACGGCTTTGGGCATCGTGATGCGCGCCACGGCCACAGTGCGCACGAACTCGAACGGGTCGAGCGGCTCGGCGTTGGCCAATGGTGTGCCTGCGACCGGCACGAGGTTATTGACCGGCACCGATTCGGGGTAAGGGTCGAGATTGGCCAACTGCGCGATCAACCCGGCGCGCTGCGCGCGTGTTTCGCCCATGCCGACGATGCCGCCGCAGCACACATTGATGCCTGCACTGCGCACATGGCCGAGGGTGTCGAGCCGGTCCTGGTAAGTGCGGGTCGAAATGATGGTGCCGTAGAAATCAGCCGCGCTGTCGAGATTGTGGTTGTAGTAGTCGAGCCCAGCGTCTTTCAGCTCGCGGGCTTGGTCCGCATCGAGCATCCCCAAGGTCATGCAAGTCTCCAGCCCGATCGCTTTGACCTCGCGCACCATCGCACTCACGAGCTTCATGTCGCGGTCTTTGGGGCTGCGCCAAGCCGCGCCCATGCAAAAGCGCGTTGCGCCTTGGGCCTTGGCGGCTTGCGCTGCCTGCACCACCTCGGCCAGCGGCATCAGCTTGCTCGCTTCGACCGCGGTATCGAAATGTGCCGACTGCGGGCAGTAGCCGCAATCCTCGCTACAACCACCGGTCTTGATCGACAGCAGCGTCGACAGCTGTACCTCGTTGGCGTCGAAATGTTCTCGGTGCACTCGCTGCGCCCGAAACAGCAAGTCCATGAACGGCACCGTGTACAGGGCTTCGACATCGGCAACTCGCCAACGTGCGCCCGGGGCCGTGCGCGCACGCTGGCGAGTTGTGTGCAGTCTGGACAAAGGGGTGCTGGCAATCGTGGTGTTCATCTCAGATCCAGGTCAGACCAAACAGCGTTCGCAGCGCAGCGTTGTCGAGGTGAGCCGCAACGGCCGCTGCCGTGGGGGAGTCGAAGTTGGGAACCAGCCCCAAGCGAGGCGTTCTCTCTTGGCGCCGGTCCAACTCATGTTGGAGGCTGGCCAGATTATCACCGCGGTGCGGCATCTGCGGATCGAGCACGTTCGCGACCCAAGCAGCCAGCGGTAGGCCGCGTCGCCGGATGGCCTCAGCGCTGAGCAGCGCATGGTTTATACAGCCCAGACGTAGTCCAACCACCAGCACGATCGGCAACGCCAAATCGCCAGCAAGGTCGGCGCTGTCGAAATCCGGTGCCAGTGGCACGCAAAACCCGCCTACGCCCTCGACAACGAGCCACTCAGCACGCGCCGCCACGACCTGCGCGCCGCGCAGCAAGGCAACACGGTCTATGGTGCGGCCTTCAAGAGTGGCCGCGACTTGCGGTGCGCAAGCCGCTTCGAATTGGCACGGTCCGACCACAACATCGTCTAGCGTCACTGAACCGGCTGCGCGCAAGGCGCGAACGTCTTCGTTGACGCGCTCGCCGTCTATGACTTGCGTGCCCGCAGCGACGGGTTTATAGCCGCTGCAGGCCAGCCCTTGCGCGCCGAGCCAGTACAGCAAGGCGGTGCTGATCAGCGTCTTGCCGACGCCCGTGTCGGTCCCGGTGACAAAGCAGCCGCGCATAGGCAAAACTACCGCTCACCCTTGGCAACCTGTGCCAAGGCATCGGTGAGGGCGTTCACGTCGTCTCGCGTGTGCGCTGCACTGAGCGTGATGCGAAGCCGCGCACTGCCTACCGGTACCGTGGGCGGGCGGATCGCCGGTACCCACAGGTCTCGTGCGTCAAGCGTCGCTGCCAGTGACAGCGCAGCATCGTTGTCGCCGACGATCAACGCTTGGATGGCTGTGCCGGAATCTGCCAGACGCCAATCGTGCCGCGGGCTGTCTTCTAACAATGCGCTCAGGCCCCGGCGCAAGGTGGTGATCGACTGTCGCAGTTGCACACGCTGCGCCTCGCCCTCGTCGCTGGCGATCAAGCGCAGGCTGGCGCTTGCAGCATGTGCAAGCGCCGGCGGCGCCGCGGTGGTGTAGATATAGCTGCGCGCTGACTGCACCAGAGTGTCAATCACCACTGGGTGGGCAGCGACAAAGGCCCCGCCGACACCCACAGCCTTGCCGAGCGTGGCCATGTAGATCAAGCGCTCGCTGTTCAAGCCAAAGTGCGACAGCGTGCCGCGGCCGCGCTCGCCGAGCACGCCAAAGCCGTGCGCGTCATCGATGAACAACCACGCGTCGTGCTCTTCGGCCAGGCTCAGCAGAGCAGGCAAATCGGCCAAGTCGCCGTCCATGCTGAAGACGGCGTCGGTGACGATCAGCTTGACAGGTGTTTGGCAACGCCCGAGTTGCCCGGCCAACACGTCGAGCCGGCCGTGGGCGTAGCGTTGCAGGGGTGCCTGGGCCAGCAGCGCGCCATCGACCAATGACGCGTGGTTGAGTTTGTCGGCAAAGATCGTCGCGCTGGCGTCGCCGAGCGTGGTGAGCAGCGCTAGATTGGCCATATAGCCGGTGCAAAAACTCAGCGCCTGGGCCCCAGGAATGCACGGTGCCAGCCGGTCGGCGAGCTCGTCTTCGAGCTGCGCGTGGGCGCGTGTATGGCCGCTGATCAGGTGCGACGCGCCACTGCCGACGCCGAAGCGCCGCGCACCCTCGGCCAGCGCTTCGATCAGCACTGGATGGTTCGCCAGCCCCAGGTAGTCGTTGCTGCAAAAAGCCAGCATGTCGCGCGCGCCCTTACTCGCAACAGCTAGGCGTTGATGCGGCGCGCAAGGCGAGTCGGTCGTACGCCGCACACGGCGCAGCGACCGCGCCTTTATCTCACGCTGTCGGCGACTCAGGTGTTCGATCAGCATAGGCGTTGCGAGCAACAGCGTCCAGCGTGTCGATCAGGCGCTGCGCCAACCAGACCGAGAGGTCGTCATCCAACACATAAGGCGGCATCAAGTAAACAGTACGTGCTATCGGGCGGATCAGCAGTTCACGCTCGCGTCCAGCCAGGTGAAAACGCTCAGCAAAGCGCTCACCCGCGTAGCCCTCGCACACGTCGAAGGCCCAAATCATGCCTTTGTGGCGAAAGTGTTCGATGCGCCCATCTTCTTGTAACGGCGCCAGCGCGGCGGTCAACTCTGCTGCGCGTTGCCGGTTGTTCAGCAACACCCCGTCTTGCTCAAAGCGGTCTAGCACCGCCAGCGCCGCACGGCAGGCTAGCGCATTGCCGGAGTAGGAATGCGAGTGCAGGAAGCCCCTGGCCACGTCATGGTCGAGAAATACTTCGTAGATGTGGTCGCGCGTCAGCACCAGCGACAGCGGCAGCGTTCCGCCGCTGATGCCTTTGGACAGGCAAACAAAGTCCGGCCAGACGGCGGCTTGCTCGCAAGCAAAAAAGCTCCCGGTGCGGCCACAGCCCACAGCAATTTCGTCGGCTATCAGGTGTACGCCGTAGCGGTCGCACAGCGCGCGTGCGGCGCTCAGGTAGGCAGCGTCGTACATGGCCATGCCGGCGGCGCCCTGCACCAGCGGTTCGACAATCAGCGCCGCGATGTGCTCGTGGCGCGACTCGAACAACTGCTGCAACGCCGTTGCGGCGCGCGCGGCCACATCGATGGTGGTTTCGCCAAGCGCCGCCTGACGCGCGTCGGGCGACATCACCTGGTGCGCGCGCATGAGCAGCGGGTCGTAGGCGTCGCGAAACACCGCCACGTCGGTGACGGCCAAGGCGCCGAGCGTCTCGCCGTGATAGCCCTGACGCAGGCAGACGAACTCACGCTTGTCCACTTGGCCCAGATTGCGCCAGTGGTGAAAGCTCATCTTCAGCGCGATCTCGACCGCCGAAGCCCCATCGCTGGCGAAGAAGCAATGGCCGAGCACACCGCCGGTCAGTGCCGACAAACGCTCGGCCAGCTCTACCGCAGGCGCATGCGTGCAGCCAGCCAGCATCACGTGTGGTAAGCGATCGAGCTGGTCTTTCAACGCAGCGTTGATGCGCGCGTCGGCATGACCAAACAAGTTGACCCACCACGAGCTGGTGGCATCGAAGTAGCGACGTCCCTCGTGATCGAACAACCACGGGCCCTTGCCGCTCGCAATCGGCAGTGGCGGCACCGTAGCCGCGCGCTGCATCTGGGTGCAAGGGTGCCAGATGCTGTGCACGCTGCGCCGCTGCCAGGCCTGATTGGCGCCGGCGGCGATGTTCATGGCGCGTGAAGGCATGTCATCGATGATAGGGGGGTGGCGCGCCCGGTATGCTCCAATCGTGCCGAATTGAGAAGGAGAGTTTTTGCGTGACGACCTTGAAGCTCAAAAAGCCCGCAGCGCCGGCACGCAAGTCGCGCCCGCCCGTGCGCGGTGT
>JAOTTZ010000108.1 GCA_029864165.1 Burkholderiaceae bacterium | reverse complement strand
GCGCCAGCTTGCCGCGCTGCTCGTCCACCTCGCTCAGCTGTTGCAGCAGCGAGTCCTGCGCATCCAGTCCGATGGCGCCGCTGTAGTCCGTGACCGCCGCGCGTTCGGGGTGGCGCTCCAGCACGTTGAGAAACTCCAGCGGCACCGACAGGCGTTGCGCCGACCACACTGCCCAGTCGATGACGGCGGCCGTGTTGGACTGGCCGTCGATACAGGCATAGACCTTGTTCATCTCGTCTCCTTGTTGTGGCGCTCAGTGCATCAGCTGTTCGACGGTACCGGGCTTGTCGTGGATGGCGAAACGGTCCACCAGCGTCGCACTGGCCTCGTTCAGGCCCGTCACCTCCACCTCGGTGCCTTCACGCTTGAACTTCAGCACCACCTTGTCGAGCGCGCTGACGGCGGTAATGTCCCAGAAGTGCGCGCGGCTCACGTCGATGTGCACCTTGCTCACCACCTCCTTGAAGTCAAAGGCCGCGATGAAGGTCTCCGACGAGGCGAAGAAGACCTGGCCGACGATGCCGTAGGTGCGCACCAGGCCCTGGTCGTCGATGCTGCGGTCGACGCGCAGCACCTTGCCGACCTTGTGCGCGAAGAAGATGCCCGACAGCAGCACGCCGACGAACACGCCCTTGGCCAGATCGTGCGTTGACACGGTGACGGCAACGGTGGCGATCATCACCAGCGAGGAGCTCGGCGGGTGTTCGCGCAGCTTGCGGATCGAGTCCCAGTTAAAGGTGCCGATGCTGACCATGATCATCACCGCCACCAGCGCTGCCATCGGGATCTGGCTGACCCAGGGGCCGAGAAACACCACCATCAGCAGCAGGAACACGCCGGCAGCCAGCGCCGACAGCCGCCCGCGGCCGCCCGACTTCACGTTGATGACGCTCTGGCCGATCATCGCGCAGCCGGCCATGCCGCCGATGAAGCCGCTGGCGATGTTGGCCACGCCCTGGCCCATGCATTCACGGTTCTTGTTGCTGTTGGTGTCGGTCAGGTCGTCGACGATGGACGCGGTCATCATCGACTCCAGCAGGCCGACGACGGCCAGCGTCACCGCGTACGGGAAGATGATCTTCAGCGTCTGCAGGTTCAGCGGCACGTCGGGCAGCAGGAAGAACGGCAGGCTGTCGGGCAGTGCGCCCAGGCTGCCGACGGTGCGGATGTCCAGATGCAGCGCCATCGACACCGCCGTCAGCACGACGATGGTGATCAGCGGCGACGGCACGGCCTTGGTGATGTAGGGCAAGCCGTAGACGATGGCCAGGCCCGCTGCCGTCATCGCATAGACCACCCAGCTGACGTTCGTGAGTTCAGGCAGTTGCGCCAGGAAGATCAGGAAGGCCAGCGCGTTGACGAACCCGGTGATGACCGAGCGCGACACGAAGCGCATCAGCGCGCCCAGCTTCAACACCCCCGCGACGATTTGCAGCACCCCGCTCAGCACGGTGGCCGCCAGGAGGTATTGAAGGCCGTGTTCCTTTACCAGCAACACCATCAGCAGTGCCATGGCACCAGTGGCGGCTGAAATCATGCCCGGCCGACCGCCGGTGAACGCGATGACGACCGCGTTGCAGAACGATGCGTACAGCCCCACCTTGGGGTCCACGCCGGCAATGATCGAGAACGCGATGGCTTCGGGAATCAGGGCCAGGGCCACCACCACGCCCGCGAGCAGGTCGCCGCGGACGTTCGAAAGCCAATCCTGGCGAAATTTTGTTTTTCATGCAGATCGAATGTGTGGGCCGCGTGGCGCCGCCTGGTTCAGGCCCAGAGGCTCATGCCGCAGCGAAGCGCCAGGTACGCGAAGGGGAAACACGCAGGGCGAACCCGAGGGGGTACGCCGATGGCCCGAAGGCCAGTCAACGCTAGGGCGGCGTAACCGAGCCAGCGGGCGTCATTGCAAGCGCGCAAGAGTGCGGCCTGCACTGCACACGCGTCACCCCGAAGCCAGCCGCAGAGGGCAAGCCAGTCGAGAGATGGCGATGTTTGTACACCGCAGCATTGTAGCCAGCGCGTCGATCCGGGTGCGCTCGGACCTTTGGCGTTGCTGTGACCCTTGCCTCTCTTGACTCCCTCTAGATTTCGAACGTGCGCAGGGCGTTTTCTACTGGAAAACGTAGCCCAAGCCCACGCTAACAAACCCATAGCGCTTTCCTAAGCGTGGTGCCGTTAGGCCGTTGTAAATGCTGGGAACGTCCAACATGAGTTGACTCGAAGTTATTTCGGCGCGTAACACGGCGCTGATCTGTGGCGTGAGTTTGTGGCTCAACTCTGCTGCAATCAGTCGCACGGAATTGACTGAGGGCAGATTAGCGCGACTCAGTGAATCGTCAAGTTGGCTGCGTCGAAACCAACGTATCAGGTAGCCGCATTTGAGCGACCAATCGCCACGCTGCCAGTCTACGCTAGTACCTGCTTGATAGAAGTTTGCGTCGTAGCCTGAGAGCAAATCTGGGCCCAGCCCACCAAAAGTCGAAGCTGGGAGATTAAATTCCGCCTCGACCAAGTCACCGCAAGGGCGAGCCAATTGTCCGTTGGTTCGGCCTCCAGCGATTGAGAAGCGGTATAGGCAATCGTCTATGGTCATCGTGCCACCGATAACGCCAATACGAACGTGGCTACGACCAAGCCCGCTAAAGACATGAATACCAACAGACGCCTCACGCCAGCTCGCGATCAAGTCGACCTGCAACTGCCTATCCCGGGGGGCGACGACGTTCAGCGACTCCAACCGTGTACCGTTAATGGCAATCGGCATCGAGCGTTGAAGTCCGGATGATCGACTGCCCCAATAGCTCAGCCTCAAAGCGCTGTACGGTACCCAGCCGACTTGCTGCAACCATTGGTATTGCGCGGCGATGTGTCCAGAATTAAAACGAGCCTGGTCTGAGCGGATGCTCGCTTGACGCCCCCAAAACGAAGCGTCAACTGACCATTGCGGTGTCAGTGGTTTGTGGACGAATAAGTGCCATCCCCTATAGTCACCCGTCGTCGGGCGCGAGGAGCTGAGTTCACTTTCGCGAACGTCGAACACATCTACCGACTCGTTCATGACATCACCAAACAGCTCCATGCTGGTTGATGACGTGGCGTTGACGCGAGCGGCCTGGAGCCAAACGTCCAAGGGTGTCGCTTGCGCTCCGACCATGCAAGCGCAAGCTAAAGGCGGGACGGTAAACAGCGCGAATAAACGCCTCAACCTGCCCCGGTCAAGGGACAGGTTGCCGGTCGCGGAACCCACCGATGAGTTAGTTAAACGTAACCTTACCGACCAAGGCTGGGCCACCCACACTCCTGCCCCCTATCGTCACACTGGACAGCGGCAACTGATACTTGTTCGCGGAGCGTAGTGGGACATCATTGGATAACACCGCTTTCAGCGCGAACGTACCGCGCGACTCCAGCAAGTTGTCGAAGAAGGAGGAAGTTTGACTGTTGCTTTGCTCTAGCGCCTTGGTGAGCACCTTACTGGCATCAAAAGTGATGCTGTCGTTGGCACCGCTGCTTAGCGTATTGGCGGCCAGGTTTGTCAGCGAAACTTGTACGTCGGAAACACCGTCAGATTTGCGAGCGTAAACCGTCAACACGGCGTCTTGGGGAACAGACGCAGTAACTTGCCCGCTTGCTAGCGTAAGGTTTACTTTGTCGATAATGAAGCGAAAGATCCGCTGATCGGTACCGACGCCTGCGAGCTCAAATCCTACTTCGGCTGTGACCACCGCTGTGATCGGCGTACCAACGGTTACCAGATCGAAGCCGATGTTGAAGACGTCGTCGGTCGAGCTGGTGGGGCCGTCAATATGGACACCGTTTCCGCTTTCGAACTCGCCGCGTGTAAACGACCGCGGACTGCTTTGTCCAAGGGTGACGGTGTCGTTGCCGATGGCGAAGTAATTCGAGACTTCCGTCGGTGTTGGTAGGTTGCTAACGCCAGCGTTAGTCAGCGCAGTGATGGTGTCGTTGTCAATCACCCCATTGATTACCGCAGTGTTGATTGCGGCAGCCACGGCGTTCACGTCAACAGCAGAGCCAGCCACTAAAGCGCCGCTTTCACGCAGCGAAGCGAACGCTGATCTCAGGACGGTTTCAGACTGCGCTCGTTTCGCCGCTGCGACCAGCCCGTCGCCGGTAGCGATGGCCAAGGTGGAGACCAAGGACGTGATACCAGAGGTCGCGACAGCAGCGACGCGGGACTCGTCGAGAGTGGCTGCTGCCGATACCAAAGGCGCGAGTTCTGGCGAGGTATTGGACTTGACGCCTGCGACCGCGGCCGCCACGATGGATAACATCACGCTCGAATCGGTGGTGCCGTCGACCGAAATCAAAGGCGTACTCCCTGAAGCCGAAGTCAACGAAGTCGCCACGGTCTGAGCAATTTGAGCGTACAGTGCTTGTGACACCGCTGCGCTAGGAGTGCCTGCCTGTGTGGCGGAAAAAACAATTTGTGCTGTTTGTTGAATGGCTTGCTGCAGCGCCAAAGTCTTAGCGAACAGGGCCTGATTCACATAAACACCGCCCACCCTCAAGGCAGGATCGACTTGCGTGACGTCAGTACCCGCTGGCAGCCCCAGCATGGTAGCCAGCTTGGCGTTGCTGAGCCCTAAGGAGACTAACGTGGTCAGCGGTGTAATAACCCTGCTGCCGGAGGGTGCCCTGAGCCTGCCCTCAAACGGCAACCCTGTGTCGATGTTGGTGCCGCCGGTAAGCACTAACCCAGCGCCACAAGGCAAGCTGAAATCCCCCGTGCTGTTCGTCGTTGTGTTGTTCTCGCCTGTATCGGCAGCGCCATTGCCATTCGCGTCGCAGGTCACGGTAGCGCCACTGAGGTAACCGTCCACCGCTTTACCGCTGGGGGTCGGACCGCTCGAAGAGCCACCGCAGCCCGCAAGCATCAGGGCAACCAACATAGAAGAAAGTCTGTAGCGTCTCATGTATTGACACCTCGATATAGGTAGGTTGAACGAACCGGTACAACCTAGGTACCAGCGGTAGGGCAGGCACGATAACACGAGTACATTTAGATCACTACATAAGGGTGTGATTAAAACTGGTGTGTTGGCGAGTCAGGCTGGGGTGAGGAGAGGTAGTCGGCAGACCAATATCCGTACCATTCACCGTTTGCCCAGAACGCTCGCAACGCCACATATGTTCGGCGTTGGCCGCGTTCCGCCATGAACCGCGTAGCTTCAGGCGTTGGTGGATGATGTAGCGGTGGGCGCTCTCGATTTCACCAGATCCTATGGGTCAGCGACGTATCTTTCGGGCTACGAAGACGCGCAATCGCAAGAAGCAGACCTGACGCCGAGCGGACCAGAATGGCCGTGAAGCGACACTGATTCGAACTCGGAAATCACACTCGGCGCGGGTCCGTAGACTAGGTCTCACAAGCCAACATTGCCCGAATGTCGGATGGCGAGACTGGCACCTAGTTTGACTCACATCACGGACGCTCGGGCAAAATGTTGTAATGTGAGACCTGATAAACATCTAGCCCGAGCCGCAAGTTGTGTGCGGTGCCGATCTCTGTTTCAAGGACGTATCGTTTGGTTGCGACTCAACCAACACGTCAATGAAGGAGATCGGCATGGAACTGTATTCGGGAATTGATCTGCACGGCAACAACAGCGTTGTGGTGGTGCTTGATGAAGGTGATCACGTGGTGTATCAACGGCGCTTGCCCAACGACCTGGGCGCGATCATTGCAGCGCTGCGCTCGTGCGGCGCGCCCATAGAGGCGGTGGCGGTGGAGTCCACGTTCAATTGGTATTGGCTGGTTGACGGTCTGCGCGCAGAAGGCTTTGAGGTCAAGCTGGTGAACACCGCAGCCGTCAAGCAATACGACGGGCTCAAACACAGTGGTGATTTTTCTGACGCACGCCACTTGGCACATCTGCTACGCCTGGGTATCTTGCCCGAGGGCTACATCTACCCTAAGGAAGGACGTGCGGTGCGCGATTTGCTGCGCAAGCGCAGCCAGATGGCCCGCCAGCGCAGCAGCCAAATTCTGAGCATGCAAAACCTGGTGGCGCGCAATCTGGGAGCGCAAGCCAGCGGCAATGAAATCAAGCGCTGGGACGACGGCGTGATCGATGCCATGGCATTACTACCCGAGCAAAGACTCGCGCTCAAGGCTAACTTGACGGTGATGGATTGCCTGGATAGGCAGGTCAAGGTGCTCGAGCGCAGCGTGCTGGCGCGTGCCAAACTGCGCTCGGACTACCAGGCGCTGCTCACCGTCAGCGGCATCGGCAAAGTGCTCGGCCTGACCATCGCGTTGGAAACCGGGGACATCTCGCGCTTTGCAGGGCCGGGCAACTTTGCCTCGTACTCCCGCTTGGTTGACAGCCGGCGTGAGTCCAACGGCAAGAAAAAGGGTGCGGGTAACGCCAAGTGTGGCAACAAGTACCTGGCCTGGGCGTTTGTCGAAGCTGCGCACTTTGCGGTGCGTTACGACGTATGTGTTCAGGGGCCCCCCGCCGACGACCGACGCGGGCATCGCCTACGTCCACCTCGTAGAGTTGCCGGTGCGCGTTGGCCGTCAGCCGCTTGGTACGACG
>JAOTTZ010000107.1 GCA_029864165.1 Burkholderiaceae bacterium | reverse complement strand
GACAGCCAATGTTTCGCCGAGCAGTACCGGTGGTTTGGCCGGTGGGCCCAGCCTCTTCTCGTCGGCGCCGGGAAACACCATGGCGGCAAAGGGTCTGAGCACGGCGCGCGCCAGCGGCGTGATGACAACCTGCGCGCTAGCGGCATTGCCGTCCCCCGGCGTCGGCAGGTAGGAAGCCTGCTCCAGTACGGTATCGACCCAAGCGCTGAATTCGTCTTGCGTCATCGTCACGCTGCGGTTGGCCGTCCAAGCCGAACCTGTAGCAGGCGCCTGCGCCAGGCCCAGCTCGGCCAGCACCTGCTGCCCTGCGTCGTCAAGCTGTAATCGCACCCAATCGCCACTGCTGCGCAGGGCGACGCCGAGCGCGGCAAGCCAATCGGCAAGCGTTTTGCGTCGCGGGCTGGTGAAGGTCTGCAAAATGCTGTCGGCCGATTGCCACAAGCCGAGGGCGGCGCCATCAAGCGCCGCCAGGCCCACGCTGGCAACCCGCGTCAACCCCTTGCGCCGCAGTTGCGATTCGAGCGCTGACAGCGGTTCGTCAGCTCCTTCGGCCCTGCCTTTGAGCCAGTCGAGCAAGGCGTTGGTGGTAGCGCGAGCTTCAGCCGCGCGCAGCAGACTCATCACCTGGGCCGCGGCCCGTGTTGTGCTCAACTTCCAGCCGGTTTCGTCTTGCAGGACCACTTGCTGGCGCTCGAGCAAAGCGCGCACCCTGCGCACCAGCAGACGGTCTTGCGCGATCAGCGCCACCGGCTGTTGGCCCTGCGAGAGATGCGCCAGCACCTGTGCGGCGGCGCATTGCGCCTCGTCCTCGAATCCCGGGCACACGGCCAGTCGGATGCTGCCTGTGTGGCCCGTCGCGGCAAGCGTCGCAAAAGGTTGGGCCAGCGAGACGTCGGCATCGAACAATGCGCAAGGTGTGTCCGACGCCGACGCCTTGAGCAGGTTATGCGTCAAGGCATCTGCCCGGCCGACTTGCACCGCAATCCAGGCCGATGGGCGAAGCTCGAACAAAACGTCGCTGGCAGGCGGGTCTGCGGTGGCGGCCCATTCGAGCGCCACCAGCGCCAACGAGCGCTCCAGGCTGCCCGGCGCGCCGGCGCCCGCCAGCACTTGGCGGCAGCGTTGCCAATACGCGGCCCTCTCATCGGGATGCAAGTTTGCGGCTGCACGCAAGAGCGCATGACCGGTCTCGACCAGTTGGGCCACTGCCTGCGCGAATGCATGCGCATCGCGGCTCGACCAACGTTTAGCCCAAGCTTGCGCGGACAACAGTTGCGCAGCGGTCAAACGGTCGTTGGCGGTGTCGAAGCTGATGCGCTGCGCGCTGGCAACGCGCCTGGGGCTGACGGCATCGGCTAGCGTCTGCGTGGTTTCTATACGCGGCATCCAGCCACCGCCTTGTGCCCAGGCCTGCCGGGCCAATGGCAAGTGCTGGCCAAAGGGCACCAGCATCAGTGCATCGCGCAGGCAGACGCCTTGCTCCTGCCCCCACGCTCGAACCACGCGCGCGCAAGCGGCCCAGTCGAACGGCCTCGCGGCGGAATTTTCAAGGGCGAAGCGCACTATTGGGGCCATAAATGCGGGGCCATAAATACAGTCAGAATACGCTGCGCCGCAGCAACAAGGCCTTTATGTCAGAATGATTGTGCCTTGTCGCGGCCTGCACGATATACGCTAAGGGGTTTTTATGAGCAGCGAATTGATCAAACATGTTTCAGACGCCTCGTTCGACGCCGATGTGCTCAAGTCTGGCCGGCCCGTGCTGGTTGATTACTGGGCTGAATGGTGCGGCCCCTGCAAAGCCATTGCCCCTATCCTGGACGAAGTGTCCAAGGATTATGCTGACCGCTTGCAGGTTGCCAAGATGAACGTCGACGAAAATCGCGACGTGCCGGCCAAATTCGGCATACGCGGCATCCCGACATTGATGTTGTTCATAGACGGCCAGCTGGCTGCGACCAAGGTCGGCGCGTTGACCAAGGCGCAGTTGACTTCTTTCATAGATGGTCATCTATAATCTGCCCGAGAACTACGACTATTAACTACTGCGCGGGCCCGTGCCTCGGTGGCCAGCCCCGCTGTCACCAAATTCTTCAGCCACCACGCCCGTACAAGGCGCGTCGGTTCGGCCCCTTTTTCCAGCGTTGACGGCACAGTGACTGCCGCGCCTTTGTTTAAGCGCCGATAAGGGGTCTCGCTGTTCCAACGTTGCCTGGTCGTTTGATCCCAGGCACCTGCCACCCCGGGGGTATTGCCCATGCACCTGTCCGAACTCAAAGCCATCCACGTCTCCGACCTCATCACGATGGGCGAGGGGCTGGAGATCGACAACGTCGCTCGAATGCGCAAGCAGGAGCTGATGTTTGCGATCATGAAAAAGCGCGCGCGTGGCGGCGAGCAGGTGTTTGGCGACGGCGTGCTGGAAGTGCTGCCCGATGGCTTCGGCTTTCTGCGCTCGCCGGACGCGAGCTATATGGCCTCGACCGACGATATCTACCTGAGCCCGAGTCAGATTCGACGCTTCAACCTGCACACTGGCGACGCCATCGAAGGCGAAGTGCGGGTACCCAAGGACGGCGAGCGCTACTTTGCGCTGGTCAAGGTGGACCGCGTCAACGGCCTGACGCCCGAAGAGTGCAAACACAAGGTCATGTTCGACAACCTGACCCCGCTATTCCCCAAAGAGCAGTTCAAGTTAGAGCGCGAAATCAAGAGCGAAGAAAATATCACCAGCCGCATCATCGACCTGATCGCCCCCATCGGCAAAGGTCAGCGTGCGCTGCTGGTCTCGCAGCCCAAAAGCGGCAAGACGGTCATGATGCAACATTTTGCGCACGCGATTGTCGCCAACTATCCAGACGTACACCTGATCGTGTTGTTGGTCGACGAGCGCCCCGAAGAAGTGACAGAAATGCAGCGCACGGTGCGCGGCGAAGTCGTCAGCTCGACTTTCGACGAGCCGGCAGCGCGCCACGTGCAGGTGGCCGAGATGGTGATCGAGCGCGCCAAGCGCTTGGTCGAGTTGAAGAAAGACGTGGTGATTCTGCTCGACTCGATCACGCGCTTGGCCCGCGCTTACAACAATGTGTTGCCGTCCTCAGGCAAGGTCTTGACCGGCGGCGTCGACGCCAACGCCTTGCAGCGCCCCAAGCGTTTTTTCGGCGCTGCGCGCAACATCGAAGAAGGCGGCTCGCTGACCATCATCGGCACCGCATTGATCGACACCGGCAGCCGCATGGACGAGGTCATCTACGAAGAGTTCAAGGGCACCGGCAACAGCGAAATCTACCTCGACCGGCGCATGTCGGAAAAGCGCGTCTACCCGTCCATTTTGCTCAACAAGTCGGGTACGCGCCGCGAGGAACTGCTGCTCAAGCCAGAAATTCTGCAAAAGACCTGGATCCTGCGCAAACTGCTCTATCCGATGGATGAGATCGAGGCGATGGAGTTTATTCTCGAGAAAATGAAGGCCACCAAGAACAACCACGACTTTTTCGACATGATGCGCCGCGGCGGCTGAAGGCCCTCCAAATAGCCTTAACCTGCCGGACTTGGGGAATGCGGGCGGCAATGGGCAGTGACCCACCGCGCGACCGGCACTCGCTGCACGATGCGTCCAGCCAGCGCAGCAGTGCACCACGCAGTCGCCAGTCAGCCGCGAACATCAACGCGTAGGATGGGTGGAGCGCAGCGATACCCATCAATGGTGGGTGCAGCGCAGCGATACCCATCAATGGTGGGTGCAGCGCAGCGATACCCATCAATGGTGGGTGCAGCGCAGCGATACCCGTCATCGGCGTGTGTAGCGCAGCGATACCAACGTCGACGCGCCCATCGCAACGGCATACGGAGGCGCAGCATTGAGTGCTCGCTATAATCTATCGCTTCCAACTACACCGCAAGACACCAATGAAAGAAGGCATACACCCCCAATACCGCGACATTTGCTTCGTGGACCTGTCCAACGGCTTCAAATTCGTCACCCGCTCGTGCGCGCAGACACGCGAAACCGTGAAAATGGAAGACGGTCGCGAGTTACCGATGTACAAGTTGGAGACCACCAGCGAATCGCACCCGTTCTACACCGGCACGCAAAAGAGCAACGACTCGTTGGGCGGTCGGGTCGAGAAGTTCCGCAACAAGTTCGCTCACCTCAAGAAGTAGTCCGGACGTTCGGCCGGAATCGACACCAGGGCAGCTTCGGCTGCCTTTTTGTTGGCCCGCCGTACCCACACCTGTGAACAAACCCACTCCTGCCCTTGTCACTCAGCGTGAAGCACAGCCCTTGCCGCGTTGGGCGCTGCTGATATTCTGTGCCGCCTACCTGTTGCCCGGCCTGTTCGGGCGTGACCCGTGGAAGGCCGCCGACATCAGCGCTTTCGGCTACATGCTCAGCATCGCGCAGGGTCAGAGTTCGTGGTGGGCGCCAACGGTCGGGGGGCTACCACCCGACGCCGCCTTGTTGCCCTACTGGTTGGGGGCCGCTTTCATCAAACTGCTCGGGCCGACTTTGGGCACACCGCTTGCGGCACGAATTCCATTTGCGGCGCTGCTCGGTCTGGTGCTGGCGCTCACTTGGTACAGCACCTACCACCTTGCGCGCACCGAAGCGGCTCAACCGCTGGAATTGGCTTTTGGTGGTCAGGCCAGCGTGGTGGATTATTCGCGTGCTCTCGCCGACGGCGCCGTTCTTGGGCTGATCGCCACGCTGGGCCTGTTGCAGCTCGGTCACGAAACGACACCCGAGTTGGTCCAACTGCTCGGCGCAGCGCTGTTTCTTTACGCCCTAGCCGCCAGCCCATTTCGTGGCAAAAAGGCCAAGCTGGCGGCACTCACCGCTTTGCCCATGCTCGCGGCCAGCGGCGCGCCCAGCATTGCGGTTGCACTCGGTCTGGCCGGCATGCTGGTGTGTCTGCGCTCGGCCTACCCCGCCGTCAAGGACTTTGCGGTGTGGGTGACCATTGCGACGGCCTTGTCGGCTGGGCTGGCCACTGCCCTGGGCGCATGGGCTTTGCGCCTGGGAAGTTACGACACGCCCGACAGGTTGGCAAGCTTAGTCCGTTTGCTGCTGTGGTTCGCTTGGCCTGCCTGGCTGCTTTCGCTGTGGACCCTGTGGCGCTGGCGACTACACATACTGCGCCGGCATATCGCGGTGCCACTGGCCAGCGTCATCGTGATGCTGATCGCTTGCATCGCAATGGGCGGTTCGGACCGCGCCTTGTTGCTGGCGCTGCCTCCCTGTGCCGTACTGGCGGCGTTTGCGCTGCCGACGCTGCAACGCGGTGCAGCCTCGGCCATAGACTGGTTTTCCGTGTTCTTCTTCAGCGTTTGCGCGCTAGCGATCTGGGTGGTCTACGCCGCCATGCAAACCGGTGTGCCCGCTAAACCGGCAGCCAATGTGGCGCGCTTGGCGCCGGGTTTTGAGAACTCATTTTCCGCCTTGGCGCTGAGCGTTGCCGCGCTCGCCACACTGGCTTGGCTGTGGTTGGTTCGATGGCGCACCGGCCGCAGCCGGCACCAGATATGGAAGAGCATGGTTCTGCCCGCAGGTGGCGTCGCCCTGTGCTGGCTGCTGCTGATGACGCTATGGTTGCCTTTGCTGGACTATGCACGCAGCTACAGAACACTGGTAGCGCGTATCGCCCAGCATGTCCCTCGCCACGCTTGCATTACCGCGCCTAGCCTGTCGCTCGCGCAGCTGGCTGCGCTGGAGTATTTTGGCGGCTACCAGGTGCGCGCCAGCGGCGCGCCAGATACCACGCGGTGCGAGTTCACGGCGTTCTCGGTGTCGTCCGCTCAGGCTCGTGAAGCTGTTCCGGGTTGGGAATGGATCGCCACCGAAAATCGGCCCACCGACCGTAACGATGCGACTGCCATCTACCGACGACGCCAGCGCTGAAATAGAGCCCGCGTTCACCCGTTGGCAGCGTGCTGATTCGCGCTCAGTGGCCGTCAGTTACCATGGGCAAGCTCCGAAGGCTTATCCCGCGCCACAGTGGCCAACACCGGTCGTAGGCCTTGACTTCAATGCACACACAACACCCCTATCGCGAGGCAACATGAAAATCGTCGTCACAGGCGGCGCCGGATTCATCGGCAGCAACTTCTTGAACTTGCTGGTCCCGCGCCACCCCGAACACATGTTCATCAACGTCGATGAACTGACCTACGCGGCCAACTTGAAAAACCTGGCTCCTATCGAGAAGGCACCCAACTACGCCTTTAGGCGCGTAGATATCGCAAAGTTCGATCAAGTGATGGCGCTGTTCGAGGAGGAATCACCCGACCTCGTGGTCCATTTCGCCGCCGAGAGCCACGTCGACCGCAGCATCAGTGCACCGCGCACATTCATCCGTGCCAACGTCGAAGGTACCGGCAATCTGCTCGAAGCGTGCCGCGCGCACTGGAAACCCGGCCAGGGGCTGTTCCACCACGTGAGCACCGACGAGGTGTACGGGTCGCTGGGCGAAACTGGGTTTTTCACCGAGGACACCCGCTACGACCCTTCGAGCCCCTACTCGGCGTCGAAGGCCGCCAGCGACCACCTGGTGCGCGCGTACGTCAGAACATTCGGCCTCGCGGCC
>JAOTTZ010000106.1 GCA_029864165.1 Burkholderiaceae bacterium | reverse complement strand
TCAGACGACGACGGCGGCCACCGGAAAGCACGCATCAAGGTCCCTTCTTGCAACGCTCACAATACAAGGGTCCATACTGCGGGGGCAATATGAGTTCCGCGCCGACAAAGACAAGTTCCCGGCTACGACCAAAGCGTCGGCCGCGCAGCTCGAAGCTCTGTTCCAGACGAACTGGCCGGACGGCAAGCGTTGTGGTAGCGGCGTATAGATGATGTTCGAGGCGGTAGCAGGTCTGCGAGGCAGATATCTGCAACGGTCACACGGTCAACGGAGCAGAGCGGTGACTCGCCTGGACGAGGCGCATCGGATCGCGTCGGGCTTTTGTTTTGACCAACCCGCGCATTGCATGGCGGCCGGATGATTCAACCGTGAGCGCTCGGCCGAGCTTACTTCATCGTTGTCCGCAGCGGGCTATGCCGCCCCCATGTCCATTTTCGCGTCGCGGCAGCACCAACCAGTAAGGCGAGCCCGACCAGGGCGAGGGTCGTGGGCTCTGGCACACTTACCGGCGCGATGGCAGCAGCGTCAAACGTGCTAGTCATCCATCTCGACCCGCCGAAGCCGGCGGACGTATAAGTAAACTGCGTCGGGGAAACCGTGCCAGGCCCATAGTCGAAAGCGAAGGCAAAATCGTTCTCGTTGATCAGTGTGCCGGTAAGGCCGTCAACGGCGCCACCGACAAATGCATCCGAAACGAAGAACGGGGATGTGAACTCGAGCTCGGATAGGCCGTACGTGTGTTCGTTTATCGTCAGCGAGACAGACACCAACGCATTGATTGGCGAGTTTTCGTCCACGGCCTCGAACACGATGGACCCTGCAACAGGGTCTTGTGGCGCAACGACGCTGCCAACCGAGGCTGAGAACCCGGACGCCTGGAAACTGATCTCAAACAACGGCAACGCCTGCACAGGGCCGAAGACCGTGAGCAAAAAGGCGCTTGTTGCGACAGCCCGAAGACCCGTCGCCAACATCTCCCACAGGCTCAATGTGACAGCAGTTTTTTTCATATTGAAGTCTCCTGCCGGCCCAGCCTATAAAGAGCTGAGGCGGCCGCTTCACCGCGTTCAGTGTAGCACTACAGTAGGCAAACTAGGCTCGGCACCCCATCGACGCCAATGGCCTGCAATGCCAGCGGCGCTCCCTGATACACCCGTTCGTGCTTGGGTCGCACGTCGCCTGTGGCGGCAAGTTAGGTCGAGGCCAGCGGAGACTTGAACCCCGGTGGCGGGAACCGCTGGTCGATTTGCAACCGCTCCTCGGCCGTTAAGCTCAAGTCCACCGCCGCCAAGTTGTCGCGCAGGTGCTGCGCCTTCGCGGCTTTCGGAATTGCGGTCACACCCGGTTGGGCGAGCACCCAGGCCAGCGCTACTTGCGCGGCAGTCGCTCCGCGCGGCGCGCCGATCGTCGCTAGCAGCGGATCCTTGGCAATGCGCCCCTGGTCTATCGGGCTGTAAGCCATCAACGGCATACCCCGCTGGCGCATCCACGGTAGCAGCGCAAACTCTGAGCCTCGTTCATTCAATGAGTAGTAGACCTGGTTGGTCGCACATCCGCAGCCGGCAGCTCCGTCGTCGTCAGCCACTGCGGCAAGCTCGTCCATGTCTTCGACATCGAAATTACTCACGCCCCAGAACCGAATCTTCCCGGCCGTGCACAGGGCTTGCATCGCCTCGACGGTGTCACGCAGCGCGTGTTCTGCACGCCAGTGCAGCAAGTACAGGTCGATTCGATCCAAACCCAGCCGCTGCAGGCTGTGCTCACACGCCGCCACCGTGCCGCGGCGGCTGGCATTGTGTGGATAAACCTTGCTGACCACGAACAGTTCGTCGCGCTGCAGTTCGCCCGCGTGAATGGCCTGCGCCAGCGCCTGGCCAATCACTTCCTCGGCGCCTCCTTCGCCATACATCTCCGCGGTGTCGATCAACCGATAGCCGAGCTGGATCGCGGTGCGCACTGCCGCGACCTCGGCGCTCCGGTCGGCATGGGATTCGCCCATGCGCCAAGTGCCCAGACCAAGGACGGGCAACGGCGTGCCATCTGGCAGTTCAAGGTAACGCATTGCACCCAAGGGTTGTGGAAGTGTCAGCCAGCGATGTTAAATCGGCCGGGCCGGAGAGATCATGAATCCCGAAATTGAAAGATGCAGTGGGCCAATCGGTCGGGGGCACATCTGCGACATGCATAATGGCCGCTCACACCCAAGCGCGCCGCTTGCAGGTCGCCACCCATCTTCCGACAAGGGCCTGTTAACAGGCCCTTGTCCACCCGAGAACGCATGTTCGAACCCGAATTGCTGGAAGAAGGCTCTTCCCACCCACGCGGCGCAACGCCCACTGAGCGCGGCGTCAACTTTGCGTTGTTTTCGGCGCACGCCACCCGCGTCGAGGTCTGCATCTTCGACGACGCCGGCGACAAAGAGATCGCACGCATCGCACTGCCCGAATACACGGACGAGGTCTGGCACGGCTTTGTGCCCGGCCTGAAACCCGGCACGCGCTACGGATACCGTGTTCACGGGCCGTACGAGCCGCGGCATGGTCACCGTTTCAATCCCAACAAGCTGCTACTGGATCCCTACGGCAAGGCCCATGTGGGGACGTTGAAGTGGGGACCGGAACTGTTTGGCTACACCGTCGGCCACGCGGACGCCGACCTCAGCTTCGACGCACGCGACAGCGCTCACCTGATGCCCAAGTGCGTGGTCGTGGAGTCTCGCTTCGAATGGCAGCAACCACGCAACGTGCGTGTGCCGTGGGACCAAACAGTGCTTTACGAAGTCCATGTGCGCGGCTTCACGATGCGCAACCCGCGCGTGCCCAAGGCGTTGCGCGGAACCTTCGCCGGCTTGGGGATGCTGCGCCACATTCGTGAGTTGGGAGTCACCAGTGTCGAACTGCTGCCGATCCAAATGTTTGTCGATCAACCCTTTCTGCTCGAAAAAGGTTTGAAGAACTTCTGGGGCTACGACACGATTGGCTTTTTTGCCCTGCACCCGCCTTACCAGAGCGAACCCAGCATAGACGAATTCAAGGCCATGGTCGACCGACTCCACCTCGACGGTTTGGAGGTGATCTTGGACGTTGTGTACAACCACACGCCCGAGGGCAACGAACTGGGGCCGACGCTTTGTTTCAAGGGCATCGACAACGCCACCTACTACCGGCTGATGCCCGATGAACCTCGTTATTACATCAACGACACCGGCACCGGCAATACCGTCAACCTGAGCCATCCGCGCGTGTTGCAGATGGTGACCGACAGCCTGCGTTACTGGGTCACCGAAATGCACATCGACGGCTTTCGCTTCGACCTGGCGCCAATCCTGGCGCGCGAGCCCGACGGTTTCGACGAAGGCGGCGGCTTTCTCGACAGTTGCCGGCAAGACCCGGTGCTGTCGAGCGTGAAGCTGATCGCCGAGCCCTGGGACTGTGGCCCAGGCGGATATCAGTTCAGCAGCTTTCCGCCCGGTTGGGCCGAGTGGAACGATCGTTACCGCGACACCGTGCGCGCCTTTTGGAAAGGCGACGAAGGCCTGGTCCCCGCCATGGCGCAATGCCTGACCGCCAGCGGTGAGCTGTTCAATCAGCGCGGGCGGCGTCCCTGGGCCAGCGTCAATTTTCTGACCGCGCACGACGGCTTCACGCTGGCCGATCTGGTCAGCTACAACGATAAGCACAACGAGGCCAACGGCGAAGGCAACAATGACGGCCACAGCGACAACCGGTCGTGGAACTGCGGCGCCGAGGGTCCAACCGAAGACGACGCGCTGCTCGCGCTGCGATCGCGCCAGCAGCGCAATCTTCTGGCAACGCTGCTGCTGTCACAGGGCACGCCCATGCTGCTCGCCGGCGACGAGTTCGGCCGCTCGCAGCAGGGCAACAACAATGCCTATTGTCAGGACTCCGTAATTTCGTGGGTCGACTGGGAGCACATCGACGAGCGGGGCGCGTCGCTGCACCAATTCGTCAAACGGCTGTTGACCTTGCGCAGGGAACTCCCGGTGCTGCGCCGCAACCACTTTCTGACCGGCGCCTACAACGAACAACTTGGTGTCAAAGACTTGACGTGGCTGGCACCCGAGGATGTGGAAATGACAGCCGAGCATTGGGCTGATACCCGCACCCGGTGTTTCGGCATGCTGATCGATGGCACAGCGCCGGTATCGTCGATTCCGCGAGCCGGCACCGACGCTACGGTGCTGCTCGTCTTCAATGGCTGGCACGACGGCGTCGAATTCACGCTGCCGCCACTGCCCGAGGGCGCCCGCTGGTCACGCCTGTTCGATACCGCATTGGAGCATCAAACAGCGGACGCGTTTGCGCCCGGGCACCGCTACGTCATCACGGGGCGGTCAGTGCTGGCCGTTGCGACAGCAGGCTCGGGGCAATCTGCCGACGCGTTGAAGAAGCTGTTGGAGACACTGGGCTGACAAGTGTGCAGTGCGCTTGCCCAAACGGGGGCAACCGTAATGGTCATAGGGCATGGGCCAAGCCTTGCGATGTGTCACCGCGTAGGGTGCAGGCCCTAGTGTAGTGTTGCACGCTATTCAGCACTTAAAACCCGCGCCTTTGGCCCCGTAGCGTCGTTGCAAATCCTCGCAATAGCTTTGGCTATTGCTGTGGTTTGCGCCTAGCTACAGGCCCAAACGCATCGGTTTTATAAGTACCGCATAGCATGCAACACTACACTAGCTTCTAACTTTCTTGCACGCCAGCCAAACTCTAAATCGTCAAAAGACACCATGGTCGTGCCGGCACCCACTCACTCCTTGGGCGCATCGGGGTTCAGCAAGTCCTGTGTCGTCGGTGGGCGTGGTTCCTGGTCTATCTGTTCCTGCAGATCCTGGATGATGCGCGTGTCGACCACCTCGTCGGGCGCCGTGGCACGCTGCGTTTCAGCGGCCGGCGCCGCCGCATGGGCCTGCTGCTCGATGACCTGTACGCGATAGATCGGCTCGGGCATGTCCATGCCTTGACCTTCCAGTGCGAGTTTGACCTTGCGGATCCCCTCGCTTTTGACCATCAGGAAGTCGTGTGTGCGTTGGTCAACCCAGCCGTGAAAGCGCACCTGAACATTGGAATCACCCAGTGCGGCGATGTAGGCGCGCGGCGGCGGCTTGGGCATCACGCCATCCAGACGACTGAGTTCACGGACACCAATGTGTTGCGCGAGCACAAGGTCTTCGTTGACGCCAATGCCGACATCGAACTCGAAGCGGCGGCTCGGGTTGCGCGTGTAGTTGAGCGTGACGCTTCGGAACACCAGCGCGTTGGGCAACCGCAGATGGTTACCGTCGGGGGTCATCAGAATCGTCGCGCGCGAGGTCATCGAGATAACGAGACCTTCGTTGCCGTCGATCACAACATGGTCACGCGGCGCGAACGGCTGGCGCAGGCTCATCAAGACGCCGGCGAGGTAATTCTCCAGAGTCTCCTTGAACGCAAAACCGAGCGCCACCCCCAACAAGCCGGCTGTACCAAGCACGGCACCGACCAGCGCCGTCGCGTTCATGATTTCCAGCGCCATCAGCACCGCGGCGCCGAACACCAACCAGTGCACCGTCGTCCGTGCCAGACTGCGCAGGAACGGGCTTGAGCTGGCGAGCTGATCGAACACTGAACGCCGCGACAACCAGCGACCAAACAACCACCCGAGCCAGATCAACAGCATTGCGATCAGCAGCAACGGCAACGCGGCGACCAGGCGATAAGCCTCGTCGATGACACGCTGTAAAGCGACGTCGATGTTGAATCCCGTGCCGGTCATGGATGTATGTTCCATCGAGCTGAAGCGACAAAGCGCACGGCGTGAGTGTAGTTCTCCGCGACGGCACCGGCACCCAAGCCAGCGCACGGCAGACTGGCGCGCGATCCCGTTCCTTGGCGAACGCCGAAACGATGCGGCGCGAAGCTACGGGGCCGGACGACCCGGGCCTTGGCTACCTTGGGCACGCGCCGAGACATAGGCAAAAAGATCCATGATATGCGCGCTCACGACGGGCTCGCCTTGCCACGCGGGCATCGTGAGCGCGTCTTCTTTGCGCCGCACGATTTCTTCGATCAAGGCTTCAAACGCGGCGCTTTCGCTGCCCGCCTGCGCAGCCGGAAGATTCCAGTCGTAGCGCTGGAGCACGAGGCCCACGAACCGGCGCGATCCCATTGCGCGAACTCTGGGCAACAGATTGGGGGCGCGTGCCGTGCCAGTCGCAGCGGGCCCATGGCAGCCCGCGCATTTGTTCTGAAAAACCCGCCAGCCGGTATAGACCGAACCGGGCGGCTTTGAGCGCTGCGCGAGTTCCTGCGCGGCCTGCTTGTTTTGCAGTTCTACGGCGCACCCGGCCAGCAAAAGCGCCGACGTGAACACAGCGCCGTACAGCAAGCCGTGGCGCCTGGCCGTCATGCGCTCGAAGCGCCGCTTCAGTGCAAACGTCGAAAACTTTGCCATTGTCATCACCTTCGAGTTTCTCGCAGCCGCGAAACTGCGGCCCGAATCCGGTGTACTGCGCGGCCCATCATACGTGCATTGCACTTGATTGTGGCAAGCAGCCTTTGCCCTTGCCTTGACAAAAATCAGTCCCTGCCAATGTTTGCGCAAGGGCACCTGTTCCCGCTAACTCGATGCGGTTGTGCCGAG
>JAOTTZ010000105.1 GCA_029864165.1 Burkholderiaceae bacterium | reverse complement strand
AGCAAGCCCTTCAGGCACCCCCGTTATTTCATACAGCACTTTGCCCGGCTGGATCTCCGCGACGTAGTACTCCGGATTTCCCTTGCCGTTACCCATGCGCACTTCGGCGGGCTTTTGCGAAATCGGCTTGTCCGGAAAAATTCGAATCCAAATTCTGCCGCTGCGCTTGACATGACGCGAAATTGCCCGGCGCGCCGATTCGATTTGACGCGCAGTCAAGCGCCCACGATCAACCGCCTTTAAACCGAAATCGCCAAAAGATACATTCGCGCCACGAGTTGCGATGCCCGTGTTACGGCCCTTTTGCTCTTTACGAAACTTACGCCGCGCAGGCTGCAGCATTCTTACTCCCCTTTGGCCGTTGGGACGGCGGCTTTACGAACTCGCTTGACCGTGCTGGTCTTGGGCGCGTCCTCCGGCCCTTGTGCTGGCTTGTCCGTGGCGGCAGCAACCGAACCCGTGTCTTGTCGCGGTCCATCGCGGTCGGCCGCAGCCGCAGTAGGCCGCCCACGTCCCGCTGGCGCACCCACACGGGCACTGCGGGGCGGGCGCTTGTCGTCCTCTGCGACCTCAGGCTTGGCAACCGGCACCGGCGATTCACCGACAGCAACACGGTCACCACGATAAACCCAGCACTTGACCCCGATCACGCCGTAAGTCGTTTTCGCCTCGGAAAAGCCGTAGTCAATGTCGGCTTTGAGCGTATGAAGTGGCACGCGGCCTTCGCGGTACCACTCACAACGAGCAATCTCAATCCCGTTCAAGCGCCCCGACGACATGATTTTGATGCCCTGTGCGCCCAGCCGCATTGCGTTTTGCATGGCGCGCTTCATAGCACGGCGAAACATGATGCGCTTTTCAAGTTGCTGGGTGATGCTGTCGGCGATCAACTGCGCGTCTATCTCCGGTTTGCGTACTTCCTCGATGTTTACCGCCACAGGCACACCGAAACGACGGGAAAGCTCGGCCTTGAGGTTCTCGATGTCTTCGCCCTTTTTCCCGATCACCACCCCCGGTCGTGCAGAGTAAATGGTGATGCGCGCATTCTTTGCCGGGCGCTCGATCAAGATACGAGAAACCGCGGCGTTCTTCAACCGCGCCCGCAGAAACTCGCGTACCTTCAGATCCTCGGCCAACATGGTGGCAAAGTTTTTACTCGACGCGTACCAGCGCGACGCCCAATTGCGTGTCACGGGCAACCGGAATCCGGTTGGGTGAATTTTTTGTCCCATAATTTTCCTTGCGCGCCTCAGTCGCCAACAGTCATGAAAATATGACAGGTGGGTCTGCTGATCCGATTTCCGCGCCCTTTGGCTCGGGCTGAGAATCGTTTCAGCGTAGCACCCTGCTCGACCAAAACGGTCTTAACAATCAGTTCATCGATGTCCGCGCTGTCGTTGTGTTCGGCGTTGGCTATGGCCGATTCAAGGCACTTTTTGATGATGCCTGCAGCCTTTTTCTGGGTGAAAGTCAAAATGTTGAGCGCCTGTGCGACCGGTCGGCCGCGAATTAAATTGGCCACCAGCCGACCCTTGTCGGCCGACAGGTGCACACCACGAACGATTGAACGGGTTTCCATACTGCTGGGCCTCCTTACTTCCTCACGGCCTTCTTGTCGGCCGGATGCCCCTTGAACGTACGCGTAAGCGCAAACTCACCGAGCTTGTGCCCAACCATTTGTTCCGTCATGTAGACCGGGACATGCTGCTTGCCGTTGTGCACCGCAATCGTCACGCCGATAAAGTCGGGAATGATCGTTGAGCGACGTGACCAAGTCTTGATTGGTTTTTTATCTTTCGTCGCAACCGCTTTTTCCACCTTTGCGAGAAGGTGATGGTCGACGAAAGGTCCTTTCTTGAGTGAACGAGACATGCTAACCCCTTAGAGCCTTACTTCTTGCGCCGCGAAACGATCATCGTCTGCGTGCGCTTGTTGCTGCGAGTGCGGTAGCCCTTGGTCAAGGTGTTCCAGGGCGACACCGGTGCTTGCCCCTCGCCAGTGCGGCCCTCACCACCACCGTGCGGATGATCGACCGGGTTCATGGCGACACCGCGCACGGTCGGGCGTATGCCTCTCCAGCGTTTGGCCCCCGCCTTGCCGTACTGACGCAGGTTGTGTTCCTCGTTGCCCACCTCCCCTATGGTTGCGCGGCAATCGATGTGGATCTTGCGAACCTCGCCCGAACGCAAGCGAACCTGCGCGTAAGTGCTTTCCCGCGCAAGCAGCGTGACTGCTGTTCCGGCAGAACGGGCGATCTGCGCACCCTTGCCGGGCAACATCTCGACGCAATGGATGGTTGAGCCGACGGGGATGTTGCGGATCGGCAGCGTATTACCCGCTTTGATCGGTGCTTCTGCGCCGCTCAAGAGCGAGTCGCCAACGCCCAGCCCACGTGGCGCGATGACATAACGGCGCTCGCCGTCGGCGTAGCACACCAACGCAATGTTCGCGCTGCGGTTCGGGTCGTACTCGATGCGCTCCACCTTCGCCACAATGCCATCCTTGTTGCGCACAAAATCGATCACGCGGTAATGATGCTTGTGCCCCCCTCCTCTGTGGCGAATGGTGATGTGGCCATTGTTATTGCGGCCCGCTTTCTGGATCTGCGGCTCCAACAGCGCAGCCTCGGGCTTACCCTGGTGCAAGCGCTCGCGCACCACCTTGACCACGGCACGGCGACCAGGCGAAGTCGGTTTGACTTTGACAACGGCCATCTAAGCACCCTCCCCAGCAAAGTTGAGCGCCTGGCCAGCTTTCAGCGATACGTAAGCCTTCTTAGCGTGGTCGCGGCGCCCGATTGAGCGGCCGAAACGCGTGGCCTTGCCTTTTTGTTGCAGCGTCCGCACTGACTCGACTTCGACCTTGAACATCAACTCTACGGCCGCCTTAATCTCAGGTTTGGTAGCGTCACGCAGCACTTTGAACAGCACCTGGTTGTGTTTGTCTGCCAGCAGGGTAGCCTTTTCGCTCACGATGGGCGCGACAAGCACCCGTGACAAACGGCCGTCGTTGAACTTTCGCGGCGATTTCATGTGAGCATTTCCTTGAGTTGTTCCATCGCGCCCCTGGTCACCAACACCCGCTTGTAGTGCACGAGTGACAGCGGATCGGCATAGCGGGGTTCGATCACCAACACGTTGACCAGGTTGCGCGAGGCCAGAAACAGGTTTTCATCCATCTGATCCGCGATCACCAGGACAGAATCCAATCCCATAGCCTTGAATTTGGCCGCCAACACCTTCGTCTTGGGCGAGTCAACCTTGAACGAATCGACCACCGCCAGTCGCCCTTCGCGGACCAGCTGCGAGAAAATGGCCGCCATGCCTGCGCGGTACATCTTCTTGTTGACCTTGTGCGTGAAATTTTCGTCTGGGCTGCTGGGGAAAATCCGTCCCCCGCCACGCCATATTGGCGACGAAGACATTCCGGCGCGAGCACGCCCAGTGCCTTTTTGCCGCCATGGTTTCTTGGTCGAATGCTTGACCATGGTGCGATCTTTCTGGGCCCTTGTGCCCTGCCTCGCGTTGGCCAGAAAAGCAACCACGACCTGGTGCACCAGTGCTTCGTTGTAATCGCGGGCAAACACCGTATCGGGCGCGTCCACTTTAGTGGTGGGCCGACCCTGATCGTTGAGGAGTTCGATCTGCATCAGGCGGCCCCCTCCTTCTTCGCACTGCCTTTGACTGCGGGCCTGACGACGACGTGGCCGTTTTTTGCGCCCGGCACTGCGCCACGCACCAAGAGCAATTGGCGGGCCTCGTCGACACGAACAATGTCCAGGTTCTGCGTCGTGGTAGTGACATCACCCAGGTGACCGGACATCTTCTTACCCGGAAACACGCGCCCAGGATCCTGCGCCATCGAGATCGAACCGGGCGCGTTGTGTGAGCGGCTGTTACCGTGCGAAGCACGCTGTGATTTGAAGTTATGGCGCTTGATCGTGCCTGCAAAACCCTTGCCGATGGACGTCCCCTGCACGTCGACCGTTTGGCCGACGGTAAACAACCCGACGGGCAAGAGCGTACCTGGCTTGTAAGCTGAGGCCACATCGGCCGGGACCCGGAACTCCTTGAGGATGGCGCCGGCTTCTACGCCCGCCTTCCTGAGGTGTCCCGCGTGTGGCTTGGTCACGCGCGAAGCTTTGCGCGCACCAAACGCCACTTGAAGGGCGCTGTACCCATCCGTCCCTTCTGTCTTGACCTGGGCCACGCGGTTGTTGGACACGTCCAGCACGGTCACGGGGACGGCCTCACCGTCATCCGTGAAGATGCGCATCATGCCCACCTTGCGGCCCAGCAACCCGAGACGATTGCTAAGACTCATGATTCTTCTCCAGCACCCAAACCTGGGCACCTTTGTTTCGAAGGTCCGGCATCGATTGGCCGGACTGACAATATCTGGGCAGTCTCAGCGTCAAAGCTAAGTCACCCATAAGACTGACTTGGCGTGGCCGAGTCAGTTATAAAGCGTGCAAGTATAGCCGGTCTTGGCGAACCGCCGGGCCTTCGCCCACCGGCGGTTCGTTGCGGATAGACTTACCTACTCCTTAACCGTGACCATTTTGCCCGCGCGCGCGATCGCAATGCGCCGGAGCGCGTCCTCTGTCAATCCCTCACCCACAGGAGGCCATCATAATGGACATCGATAATTTATTTGCCAAGGCCATCGGCGAAATCGAACGCATACTGAACACCAAGACCGTTGTTGGCGAGCCGATCACAGTGGAAGGCAATACCCTGATTCCATTGATCAGCGTCGGGTTTGGTTTCGGCGTTGGCAGCGGTGAAGGCGTGGATCCCAAGAAGGGTGCCGGCAGCGGCGGCGGCACGGGGGCCGGAGGTGGCGTAAAACCGGTCGCGCTCATCATTATCAACAAGGACGGCGTGCGTGTTGAACCGATCAAGGGCGCCGCCGCGTCGTTGCTCGACAAGGTAGCGGACGTCGCCAGCAAGTTCGCACCGGCCAAGCAGACCGACGGTTGATCGGCATCACCGGTGAGCGCCGTACTCGCGGTCATTGCGGTCGTGTCAGGGCTGCTTGTGCTGTTGCTCGCTGTGCCCGTTGGTGTGGCGTTCCGATTCCAAGGCATTGAGGCGTTCAAGGGGCAGATCACAATTCGCTGGCTGTTCGGATTGGTGCGGTTTTGCATCGATGTCCCCGATTTCACCGAGGCGCAACCACCGCGGCCCGGTACCGGAATGGAAGCCGCGAAGCTGCGAGTGAAACGCAAAAAACGCGGGCGTGCCACCAATGTATTGGCCGTATTACAGAAAGCGGCGTTTCGTCGGCAGCTTTACCGCTTGGTCACTGATCTTGTTCATGCCGCCCACTTGCACGAACTTAGCATTCGGGTGCGGCTGGGCCTGGGCGATCCGGCGGACACCGGTTGTCTTTGGGCGTTGGTTGGGCCGCTGAACGCGCTAGCGCAAAGCTTACGTAACACTGAGGTCAGGGTCGAGCCGGAGTTCATGGATACCGTGTTCGAGTTCGAGGCCCACGGCAGGCTCCTGCTGGTTCCCCTTCAGCTCCTGGCCTCGGCTATTGCCTTTGCGCTCTCGCTCCCCTCCATCCATGCGTGGCGAACACTGAGGGGTCGTCACGCCTGAGCACGAAACCCGGTCCGAGACATTGCGGCTGGGTACGCCATTCACCGTCGGTTCCATTACCCTGTTGCCCATTGAGCGCATCGTCAAGCACGCGGGTCGGGGCAGCACTGTCGTCTGGTTTTCGCTTGCCAAGGAACCGTACACGCTCGTGGTGCGCGATGACAGCGGGATTCGTGCCGTCGACATCGACGCCATCGCGGTTTCGCTCGAACAGCTGCGCGAGAGAATACCGCATCTCGACGCCGTGCTGGCGTCGATGTGAAGTGGGCGAGACCAGGGACGTTGTCTGTCGCCGGTCGCCCGCTGATTACGGCCGGTGGCCGCTGCGTGCGCCCGGAGTTGAGATAACCTTCATGCTGGTTTGGGTCACTCGCAATAAGTAATAACTGCGATCCGAAAGCCGCGCGGCTGTGTACTGGTAATCGAACCGTCCAGCGTCGGATAGTGGGATCAATAGCTGCGGCGATATCAAATGTGGCTTCACGGACTTCCCGGCACCTCGCCGCCGTGGGTCGAGTTACCGCGCGTCGCGCGCCCCGCAAAAATGGTAGGCGTCGAGTCCGAAAGATCTCAAAGCCAGGCGCCACACGCGATAAGTGCGGCTGAGACACCAAAGATAAATGGGCACAGCCTGAAGTGCAGGAGCACGACTCGAAAGCCGGTGAAGACAGAGACGGCGGCGAGCACAATGATCGTCGCAATGGCCACTGCATAGACCGCAAAAGAGACCATGGCTCCAGGCTGGATCGCGGTAGCCACGGCGACAAACGCGGACGTGGAAATATGCGCTACGCCTTCGACGATCCACTCCATGGTACTGATCCTAGAAAGAGCAGTTGACCGCTTCCACGTGTTGGCTACCCAGCATGACCACTGAGCTTTGCGCCTTTGACAAACGTCACCTTTTGGGTGAGAGCGCTACGCGCCCGAGTGAGCCGCGCTGCGGCACGCGGGCGGCGTTGCTCCTCCTCGTGGGCATGAGCCCAAAGCGTCGTCGCGCCTTGCCCGCGCACCGTATCGCAGCCCACTCGGGCGCGTCCAACTGCTCTTTCTAGGTTGAATTGCA
>JAOTTZ010000104.1 GCA_029864165.1 Burkholderiaceae bacterium | reverse complement strand
ATTCTGTGCGACATGTTGCAGCCTTGGCATGACCCCAAGCTGCTGCAAGGTATCGTGCAATTGGCGCGTAATCACGCCAAGCTGTTGAAACACCACTTGCGAGGCGTGAACCACCTCCTCCGGGGCTAGTGCGGCCACGCCATCCATTTTCATATTGGGCCCCTCTTGTTTCTCACGCCGTAGCCGCGAGCTTTTGCATGATCTTTTGAACCTTCTCTTCCAGGGTGGCCTTGGTGAAGGGCTTGACGATATAGCCGGCTGCGCCTTCCTGCGCGGCGAGCACAATGTCCTCCTTGCGTGCCTCGGCCGTAACCATCAGCACAGGCAGATGCTTCAGGCTGTCGTCAGCTTTCACGGCCTTGAGCAGATCAAAGCCGTTCATGTTGGGCATGTTGATATCGCTGACGACAAAATCAAACTTTGAGTTTTTCAACATGCTCAAGGCGATAGCGCCATCCTCGGCCTCGTCGGCGTTGTTGCAACCCATCTCTTTGAGAAGGCCGCGCACGATGCGCCGCATGGTCGAAAAATCGTCGACGATCAGAAACTTCATATCCGTGGAGATACTCATTGCATGCCTCTATCAAGTGAGTTCGCTACCGGCGTTATCGGGTGCTAGCGGCGTTAAGTTAAGGGGAAACGACTTCGCCGGGCACAGCCGCACCATCAGGCGGTGCGTTGCTCAACGCGTCGGGCGGCGCGTTGCTCAGAGCGCGCTCCTCGGCCGCTTTGTTCATGACGATGATACTGATGCGCCTGTTCACTGCGTTGAGCGGGTCACTGCTGTCGAACAACGAACTGGATGCCAAGCCTTGGACCCGCAACATTCTGTCATCGGGCAGACCGCCCACCAACAGCTCGCGACGAGACGCGTTGGCACGGTCGCTGGAAAGCTCCCAATTGCTGTAACCGCGCTCACCAGAACTGTACGGCGTTGCGTCGGTATGGCCTTCAACGGTGATTCGATTGGGCACCTCGCTGAGTAACAGCGCGAGTTCCTGCAACAACTCGCGCATGTACGACTTGACGGCGGCGCTACCGCTGTCGAACATTGCACGGTTTTGCTCATCGACGATCTGAATGCGCAAGCCTTCTGGCGTCATGTCGAGCTTGATCTGCGAACGCAACGCGGCCAAGTTGGGGTTGGCCGCCAACACCTGCTCGACGCGCTTTTTCAAGTCTTCAAGGCGAGCCGCTTCCGCGCGCAGCACTTCTTGCTTCATGGCTTGCAGATTCAGTTTCTTTTGTGGCGCCTCAACGTCGCCGTTCTTGACTTGTCCTGCGCTGCTGGTCAGGTCTTTACCGCCGCCTCGGATGACGCTCGATGAGTCCCCCGAGCCACTGCCACTGCTCAGCAGAGCCAACTTCAACGGCGTCTGAAAGTAGTCGGCAATTCCCTGTCTGTCGCCGGACGTTGTCGACCCTAGCAACCACATCAGCAGAAAAAAGGCCATCATCGCCGTCACAAAGTCGGCATAGGCAATCTTCCAGGCGCCACCGTGCGCGGTATGGCCTCCCTTTTTGATGCGCTTGATGATGATGGGCTGTAGTTTCTTTGCATCACCGGCCATGGCATACCTCCGTCATTTCTTGCCCTTGACATGCGCTTCCAACTCGGAGAACGTCGGACGAACGGTCGAGTAAAGCACTTTGCGCCCAAATTCGACCGCTACTTGGGGCGCATAGCCTTGCATGCTGGCCAGCAACGTGGTCTTGACGCATTGCAGTTCCTTGGAACTTTCGTCCACCTTCTGCTCCAGCAGGCCACCCAGTGGCTCCACGAAGGCATACGCCAGAAAGATGCCCAGGAACGTGCCGACCAGGGCCGAGCCGATCATGCCGCCCAGTACTGCTGGCGGCTGCCCAACAGAACCCATGGTGTTGATCACACCCAACACCGCTGCGACGATGCCGAACGCCGGCAGCCCGCCGGCGAGCCGCCCAATCGCCGCGACGGCAGCGTGCTCTTCGTGGTGGTGCGTATCGATCTCGCTGTCCATCAAGCTTTCGATCTCGTGCGAGTTGAGATTTCCCGACACCATCATGCGCAGGTAGTCGGTCATGAACTCGACCACGTGGTGGTCGCTGCTAACGACCGGGTATTTTTGAAACAGCGCCGATTCGGCGGGGGCATCAACATCGTTCTCGATCGACATCAAGCCCTCTTTGCGGGCTTTCTGCAAAATGTCGTAGAGCAGCGCCATCAGTTCCATATAGCGTGCTTTGGTGTACTTGCTACCCTTGAAGCACCTGCCAACTCCACTTAGCGTCGCCTTGACCACCTTCATTTGGTTGTTGACAAGAAACGCGCCGCCTGCGGCACCACAAATCGTGATCACCTCGAACGGCAAGGCTTTCATGATCACGCCGATGTTGCCACCGTGCACGATATAGACGCCGAATACGCAGGCCAATGCTAGGCCCCAGCCGATGAGAACAAACATGTGAGTATTCCGGGTTCGAGGCCCGTCGTTTCTAGCGAGCTTTCACAACGCTATATCGACCTGTCGCGGCCTAGCTTGAGCGCTTGTCGGCGCTCTGGCCGATCAGGCGCAGACAAGAGCGTGACGCTAGCGCACATGATCCGAACGCACAAAAAAAGAGCGGGTTCCGAGGAACCCGCTTCAAAGCACACGGGTGTGTGCTGGAGGAGACAAACATGAGACCGTTCCGACGTGACCTCTTTTGCTCTAACGGCAGGTCTAAGGCAAAGTTGACAAGTATTTGAGGCTTCTTTACGCAACGAACTCGGACTGGTTACAAGTTACCAGCTACGAGCGGAAAGGCCGTGCGCTGTTACAAATACCCGGTCTGAGACGTTTCACCCATCTGGGCCTTATGGTGGGTTGGGCGGCCAGATAAGAAAGACCTAGTGAATATGGATCGATCCGCTGGCCTTGCCTTTGCCTGCGCGCGCCGGCGGGCGGCACAGACCGCATACAAAGTGCTTGGCGATTTCATGGGGGTGGCTGACAAATCGCCCCCCGCATTTCGAACATGTGGTCATGGTCAGCATGCCGTTATCGATGAACTTCACCAGGCGCCATGCTCTCGTCACCGAGAGCAGCGCTTCCAAACCCTGCGCTTTGGTTTGCTCCGAGTAGAGTTGGTAGGCCTTGATCACGTTGTCGATCTCATCCATCTCGGCGACCTTGTTCAGGTACTCGTGTATGTTGAGAAACAACGATGCATGAATATTCGGTTGCCAGGTCATGAACCAGTCGACCGAGAACGGTAGTTGCCCCTTGCTGGGCGATTTGCCCGCGACTTCCTTGTACAAACGAAGCAGCCGTTCGTAGGACAGGTCTGTCTCCGACTCCAACACCTGCAGGCGTGCGCCGAGGTGGATCAATGTGACGGCACGGTCAATTTGCTTGGCTTCGGTCAAAATGCTTTTGTTGCGCATGATGGTGTTTCTTTCTCCTCTGGGGAATGATGTCGTTTGCAGTGCTTGCCTGCAAGCACTGCCACGGGCGCGTCAACGTCGCCGTCGCTGCGCTCTAAAGTGGCCCGATGATTGGCCGCTGTTACGCGGCTTCTTGGTGGCGCCCGGCCATCACAATGCTGGCGTGCAAACGGTTGGTCGTGTCGTTGGCGGCAGACTTGCCGTGGTTGGTCAGCAACCCCCAAACCAGGTCGTCGTCCATGCGGAAACGGCATAGCAATGTGTTGCTGGCGGCGATCTTCATCATCTGCGAAGGCGCTAGCAACGCAATCAGCTCGGCCGATTCTTCCGATATGCCGAGGCGGTACAAAGCTTGCTCGCGGTCGGCACGGATCAGGCTTTGCGCAAGCATCAGGTAGGAAAGATTGGCTTCACGGATTTCGATCAAAACTTGCTCAGTGGTCATCATGGCGGTCTCCTGGTAGGGGTGGCGGTCGGTCGCGGGGTGTTCGTTGGTCGTTGAGTCTGGTCTCAACGTGAAACGAATTGTGCAGATTAGAACTGGCCTGCAACATCAGCTCAGTTCTGTGGCTTGAGTCCACATTCTTCCCTACCGTCTGTCAGGCAAATTCCTACGGCGCAACCACGACAAGCGCCCTACGCCCCGCCGCTTACCTCTTGGCCGGTGGCAAGTCGGTGCATACCCCGGCGTAGGCCTCGGCGGCCAGCCCTATGCTCTCGCCCAAGGTCGGGTGCGGGTGAATGGTTTTTCCAATGTCCACTGCATCCGCGCCCATTTCGATGGCCAGCGCAATCTCAGAAATCAAGTCTCCTGCGTGCGTGCCGACGATGCCGCCACCGACAATGGCGTGGGTGTTCGCGTCGAACAACAGCTTGGTGAAGCCTTCGTCGCGCCCGTTGGCGATGGCGCGACCCGAAGCGTTCCAGGGGAATAGGCCCTTTTTGACCTTCTTCCCCGCTGCCTGGGCTTGGTCTTCCGTAAGGCCCACCCAGGCCACCTCGGGGTCGGTATAGGCAACGCTGGGTATCACGCGCGCGTCGAAGGCCGCTTTGTGTCCGGCAGCGACTTCGGCCGCCACATGCGCCTCATGCACCGCCTTGTGCGCCAACATCGGATGGCCCACGATGTCACCGATGGCAAAAATGTGGGGCACGTTGGTGCGCATTTGCGCGTCCACCGCGATGAATCCGCGCTCGGTCACGGTTACACCCGCTTTGTCGGCACCGATGTTTTTGCCGTTGGGCGCGCGGCCCACGGCCTGGAGGACCAAGTCATAGCGTTGAGGTTTCTCGGGGGCGCCCTCGCCTTCGAAACGCACCGAAATCCCGTCCTTCGCCGCTTTGGCACCAACGGTCTTGGTCTTGAGCATGATGTGGTCAAAGCGCGAGGCGTTCATCTTCTGCCACACCTGCACCAAATCGCGGTCTGCGCCTTGCATCAAACCATCCAGCATTTCGACCACGTCCAGCCTGGCGCCCAGCGTGGAGTAGACCGTGCCCATTTCCAGACCGATGATGCCGCCGCCGATCAGCAGCATGCGCTTGGGCACCTGGCGCAACTCGAGCGCGCCGGTAGAAGTGACGACGCGCGGGTCATCTCCAGGCAGAAAAGGCAGCTCCACGGCCTGAGAACCCGCCGCGATCACGGCTTGCTTGAACTTCGCTATCTGCGTCTTGCCCTTGTTCAACACAACGCTCAGATGATAGGGGTCGATGAACTCGCCGCGCCCTTGCAGCACGGTGACCTTGCGCATCTTGGCCATGGCGGCCAGACCACCGGTCAGCTTGCCGACCACCTTTTCCTTATGTTCGCGAAGCTTCGCCAGATCGACCTTGGGTGGCGCGTACTTCACTCCGAAGGCGTCGAAGTGCTTGACCTCATCCATCACTGCCGCAATGTGCAGCAGCGCCTTGGAGGGTATGCAGCCAACGTTCAGGCACACACCACCGAGCGCCGAGTAGCGCTCGACCAACACGACCTTGAGCCCCAGGTCGGCAGCCCGGAACGCGGCCGAGTAGCCGCCGGGCCCAGCACCGAGCACCAACAGGTCACACTCAAAATCGGCGCCGCCCGTATAGGTTGAGGCCACGGCAGGCGCCGCCGCGGCAGCAGGCGTTGAAGAAACAGGGGGCATCGCAGGTACTGGTGCTGGCGCAGCCGGAGCCGGGCTGGGCGCTGCGCCCTCGGTCTGTGTCTGCGCCTGTGCCTCGGCCTCTGCGCCTGGCTCAAGCACCAGCATGGTCGTCCCCTGGCTGACCAGGTCACCCAACTTCAGCTTGAGTTCCTTGACGATTCCCGCCGCAGACGACGGAATCTCTATCGATGCCTTGTCGCTCTCGACCGTGATCAGCGACTGCTCGGGCTTGATGGCGTCCCCCGGTTTGACCAGCACTTCGATGACCGCAACGTCCTTGAAGTCACCGATATCGGGCACTTTGATGTCGATGAGCGCCATGTTCAGTCCTATGAATAAGCCAACGACGCCTACCTCAGAGCAGCACCCGGCGGAAATCCGCCAGTACGCTGCATAGGTAGGCGTTGAAACGCGCAGCCGATGCACCGTCTATCACGCGGTGGTCCCAACTCAGGCTCAAGGGCAGCATCAGACGCGGCCTGAAGGCGCCACCGTTGCGACCGGCATCCCACAACGGTGTAATCACCGACTTGCTGACCCCGAGGATAGCCACTTCGGGCGCGTTGATGATGGGGGTGAAATAGCGGCCACCGATGCCGCCGAGCGATGAAATCGACAAGCAACCGCCACTCATGTCGGACGGACCCAATGTGGCATCACGCGCTCGCTTGGCAAGCTCGCTCAACTCCTGCGATATCTGCATGATGCCTTTCTGGTCAGCGTTTTTGATCACGGGCACCATCAACCCGCCGGGCGTATCCGCCGCGAAGCCGATATTGAAGTACTGCTTGAGCACCAACTGATCGCCCGCGCTCGTTGACTCCAGGGACGCGTTGAAATCGGGAAACTTCTTCAACGCAGCCACGCACGCCTTGACCAAAAACGCGAGCACCGTCACCTTGGCGCCTGCCTTGGCGCCGGCGATCTCGTTCTCTTTGTTGATCTGCACACGGAAGGCTTCCAGTTCCGTGATGTCGGCGTCATCGTGGTTGGTGACATGAGGAATAAGCACCCAGTTGCGGTGCAGGTTGGCGGCGCCAAGTTTTTTAACGCGCGACAATTCCTTGCGCTCGACCGGCCCGAACTTCGCAAAGTCCACCTGCGGCCAGGGCAACAGACCTGACAAGCCAGCGCC